>CACYSI010000008.1 GCA_902776975.1 uncultured Ruminococcus sp. | reverse complement strand
AGCGAGCGCCTCCGACGCGGTATCTACCGAGGTGATAGGCTCATGCGGTCGAATCGTGCGCTTGGTAAAAATATCCGCCTTGCGCTCCAGATTACCTTCTTCGTCAATCACCTCTAAGGATGAAATAAGCGAATAAGAGCTGTCCATCGAGAACGCGGAGTTATTGGCGCGCGAGTTGATCAAACCATACTTTTTCGTATAGTTATCATAGAGGGTATTCAGCCGTTCCTGCTCCGCTTTGATCACATCATCGGGATAGTTCTCGGTCTGCATTTCGAGCAAGCGGCGAACGCTGTCTCGGATCGGGATCATACCCTTGATACGATTCTGCGCCGTCGCGGACACATCGAACGGAGTCATACGACTGTTCTCTCGAAAGTAGATCTTGCCGTCTACCAACGTGAAGGAGAAGTTCCTGACGGACGGGTCAGCAGGGATAGATAAATCTTCCTCCACATCCTCGTCCAGTTCATAGTCGGTCACTTCACCGTGGATGTTGCTGACCGCTTCATCCAAAAGCTCGCCGAGGTCGGCGTTTTCATAAGGAATGCAATCGGCAGTCATACCAAAGCGACCGGATACCATCTTCATATCACCGAGGATCATATCGGGATGCTCGACAAAATAGCTGTTCATCGAGATACCGTTTGCGTCGGTATCCAAATGCACCCATGAAGGCTCAATGTCGATAATACGGTCACGCTTTTGGAGAATAAGTATATCCGATACAACATCCGTACCCGCGTTTCCTCTAAAGGTATTGTTGGGCAAACGAATAGCGCCGAGCAAATCGGCGCGTTGTGAGATGTACTTACGAACAGCGGGATTCTCCTTATCCATTGTACCGCGTGAGGTAACGAGCGCCATCACGCCGCCCGGACGGAGCTTATCCAGTGACTTGGCAAAGAAGTAATCATGTATCATAAAGTGGTATTTATCATACCGCCTATCTGATACGCCGAAGTCGCCGAATGGTACATTACCGACTACCGCGTCAAAGAAGCTGTCAGGGATCTCCGCCTTTTCATACGGCTGTGCCGCTATGGAGCTTTTCTGATACAACTGCTGCGCGATTCCGGCTGAGATCGTGTCGATCTCAACACCGAACACACGGCTGTCGCTCATGGAGTCGGGCAGCATACCGATAAAGTTACCGATACCGCAGGACGGCTCCAAGATATTGCCGCGCTGAAAGCCCATGTTCTCCATCACTTTGTAAACGGCGTTGATCACCACAGGCGGCGTGTAGAAAGCAGTCAGCGTACTGGCGCGAGCAGATGCGTATTCTTCGGGAGATAACAAGCCATACAGCTCTGTAAACTCGTTTGACCATGCGTCGTTGTGTTCGTCAAACGCTTCGGGGATACCACCCCAGCCGACATACTGCGCAAGGATAGCTTGTTCCTCGGGAGTGGCAAAACGATTGTCAAACTGACACTCTTTCAGTACGCGGATCGCATCAGCATTTCTGCGGAAACGAGCCTTTTTGCCGACTTCCTCCAACTCAAAATGTTTGAGATCAAAGGTGTGCCGCTGTGACATGGGAATATCGGGATGCAGGTCGAAGGTTTGTGCTTTAACTCGCGGCTGAAGTTCCCACGACGGTGTGATCTCGTTCTCTTTCGCACGCTGTTCTTCCAGCGCTCTGCGGACAAAATCAACCTTTTCCACACGATTAACAGGGAATCCTGTTTCGCCTCTAAAGGTAAGATCCTCCATACTGACGTCGCCGTAGGCATTCACCCTTTTGATCTCAAATTCACGGTCATCAAAGGTGAGCCGCTGACCGATCAGGTCGCTGTTGGTACCGTCGATTTCATTCGGCGTTAAATCGACTACGACAGATCGGAGGTTTACTTCTTCGGATTGTTCCTTTTCTTCCTGTGCTATTCTATCCGCATCAGCCATTACTTGTTGAATGAAGGGATCATTATTCAACTTTTCCTCATCGACAAGCTGACCGTTCACAATCCCGGCTTCGGCTAAACGCTGACGAATCTCTTCGGGATCAACGTCGTCGAGTTCGTCATACTCCTCATAGTAAGGCGCAAGCTCTTCCTCGCTGACATAGACAAGATCGCCGAATTCGAGAGCCTCCAAAGCGTTATCAACAAGAGCCTGTAAGGATTCATGCTGTTCTATACGAACGACCTGACCGTCAACCATCGTAACGATACGGAAATCCTCAAGATTTGCATATGACTGTATCTCATGCAATCCGTCCTCGGTTTCTGTATATGCCAAGTTGACCTCAGACATATCAGAGAAATCCGCTCCTTCACCGGCATATTCTGTGCGGCAAAACTCGTTGATCAGTTCCTTTGCTCGGTCAATCAGCATATCATGCTCGTTAGCGAAAGGCGCATAATCAATAATGTCTATTGACTTAACGGCGGGGATATTTAAGAAAGGATAGTCGCCAACCATGCCGTCTTTATCCGCATAGAGATTGACTTTTATCTCGTCGGCGATATCGCTTTCCTCCTGAATATCCGTTCTGAAATGATATTCGCTGGTGTATTCCTGCGTGTCATAGGTTTCACCGGCTCTGTTGATATACTCGACGCGGGCGATCACTCTTGACTGTCGGGGTTCTTCTTTTGAATCAGAGTTCAAGCGTATCATTTGATACTCGCCGTTTTCATCGGTGCAAAGCACCAGATCGTGACCTCTGTCCATCAGCATATCCGACAGCGCTTGTGTATGGTTGCGAGGGAATCCGCACATCGGGATTCGTCTGCCGTCGGACATCATACGCTGAGTCGGCGTAATATCCAGCTCCTGAGCTATCTTCGGCACATCGTCACCCATGATCTCCATGAATTCACCGACACGATACAGAACGATTCGGTTGGGGTTCGCGTCCTGCGCCTGACGATAATCGTCCCATAGCTTATCACTGAAGCTCCTGTTTTCTTCGGACGGTGATGCTTCTTTCGGTTCGCCCTTCTGTTCCACCAGAATGCGAAGATGATTGTTCAGCGGGTTCTCCTGCACCTTTGCCTCAAACTCGGCACGGGGCATTTCCTTATTGAATAAGGGAAAGTTTGAATCAAACAACATCACGCGGTCATCGTCGATGGACAACAGCTCATAGGATGAAGCGCCGATATACACCGTGTCGCCGAGGTGATACTGATACTCGTATGTGTGCTGAACGCCCTTGTTTTGCAGTCGTTCTTCGGGGGATGTTTCCATCTCCATCTGACGGCGTCGTTCTTCCTCGCGGCGGCGAGCTTCCTCCGCCTGTTCGACACGGCGTTGTTCTGTACGTTCCAGCCATGACGGATACGTTTCCTTTTCCTTATCGTTGAGATAACGGTCAAGACTGATCAACTCACGAATACGCTTTTCAACGTAATTCCATTTCAAGAGCTGTCGCGGACGGTCGGGATCAAAGCCGAAGCTCAGCTCAATACCCTTACCGTCGTGCATTTCCGATATGCCGGTATAGGCTACTGCGCTTGAACCGCCGCCGATGCCGTACTCGTTTTTCAGAAAACGGATGTTTTCATCACGGGAAAGGCTCTTTTGGAACTGCTCATAGATCCTCATCTTGCCCTCGGTAACATTGCTGCCTCTGGTCAGAACATTGTCGATGATCTCCTGCGGAAAGACGAAAGCAGGAGCGTTGGCTCCTGCCGCGTCTGTCAGATATTGCAGCTGCCCGTCCTGCGATAACAGCGATTTGATATCGCTGCGCAGCATACCGAGCTTACGCATTGCGTCGAAATGACCGGCTACCGCATCCCATCTGAGGAATCTTTGTCCTTCACGGCTGGGATAACGCCCTTTCCAGATCAGAACGCCGTTATCGTAGGTCTTGTAGCCGACACGGGTATCGTCAGCCAAGATAAGCTCGGTGAAATCATTGTTGAAGATACTGCGGATATACTCGATTCGTCTGTCGGTATCGGATACACCTTCAAGATAAGCACCGATGTCCTCAAGGCTTGCACCGAGATATGGAGTGGTCGCAAAGATTTCATTGACGACCTCATCGACGCCGAAGAACGGATACTTTAATCTTTCGCCGTCTTCATCGAAAACATCAAAGCGGGTGTCCCCGCTGACAAAACGGTCGTCGAGTATAATAAGTCGATCCTGCAAGGCTTTCATAATGAGGTCATACTGTGCATTAGTTTCCTCATCATTATCAAACCGTTCGTATTGACCGTCAAAATAGTCGATCATTTCCTCCATGATTCTCGTATCATGTAAGTCATGTTCGATACGAGCGACCACCACCGGGTCGGAACCGTCCTCAACCACTTCAAGAGGTTCTCCGTCAGCTTCTTCGTAGAAGTTGATAATATAATCGGTCAGGTAATCGTAAATACGATCCGCCAAGCCAAAGGTTGTTGATAAAGAAAGGGCAGGCTCATCATCATGCTGAGTCTGCCCGTCCGGGTTTATACGGTGTAGATCACCTTGTCCATTACGATTTCTCTCACTGCCTGTCGGATGTTGTTCATCTTTCTCACCCAACTGAGCTGATCCTGTGCCTTCAGCTGCTCCGTCACGCCCTGATCCTGCGCCATCTGACGGATAAGATCGTTCTCCATCTTCAGCGCCGTCTGTTCGGTCTCGTACAGGTTCTCGATCAGCTTGCATTTCGTCAGGAGGTTGTAGTACAGGATCTTGTGATGCTCTTTCAGGAATCTGCGCCTCATCTGAGCGTACATTCCCAGCTCTACCTTCGGCTGCTCGGGTAAGGTCAGGTTGGGCAGATTGTAATCGCCCTGTCTGGTGTAAGCTATCTCTGTCATGTTCAAGTCTCCTTTCGGGTTGTATTGTGTTATTATTGTATTCGCTTCTCTGCGGATTATCAAATGTGCGATTGGCTCTGTCAAGCGACAGAACGGTTTTTGCAATCTCGGACAACGCCATTTCGGATATATCGCCGGTGGCGTATCCCAGCGCGTTCAAAGCGTCCTCCGTATTGAAATTGACGATATCCTTGAAATCCTCGTTACTGTAATACAGGGAAGTATCCACGCCGAGGCGCGTCATCAGCATATAGGCTACGCTGTGGGTAACGAGGTTATTATACATATACCGTGCCGTATCTTCGGTCAGTCCGTATAACAGGGTATCATCCATTGCAAGCAGCAAATCGCCGACATAATCGGGAACATTGTCCTCGACGGCGTTGTTTGCCGCACTGAGGATCGCTTCTTCAAGATTCTCTCTGTTTTCCAATGCGCCGAAGGTGCTTTCAAGGGTGTCGATGACATCATCGGTGTATTCCTCGCGCATATTCCAGATCGGAACCGGTCGGGATAAGCGGCTCTCATGCGTATCTGAGATATCAAAATAATACTTCAATCGCTGAGAATTACGCTCCGCGTCCTCAAATACGGCGATACCGTTGGCTCCTCGATTGACCCATCTTCCGAACTGCTTATTCCAGCGTTCTATCTCAAGAACGGCGGTAGCGTCGGGGCGCTGGGCAAAGACAAGGAGCTGCTCATCAAATCGCAGACGATAGTTACGGCAAGCAGACTCCAAAAAATGACGCCACACAACAGGATTGGTCATTGTTTTTGTCGTCTTGTCGTACATCTCGCTGAGAAGCTCGTATTTTCTCGCCATCAGAACACCTCCTTATCGAGCGGTATCTCTGGCTCTGAAATTCTTGGGGATACCGTTCTCTTCATAGTTTTTCGGGTCGGCGGCAGGAACGTGCCATCCAAACATGGAACCGCACTTCATCGCCACCGACTGCGCTTTGGTAATGCCGTGCTTTTTGTTGTTGATGTCAACCATATCCAGCGCGTCTTGCTTATCGGAAAAGGTAATATCCATTTCCTTGTATCCCATTTCGCCTTTCGTTACAACGCCAATCTTGTTCTCGGATTCTATGTAAACATAGGCTTTCTCAGGTAAAGACGCTCTGAGCGGTACAACCTTATACCCCAAATCCTCTATCATTTCCGCGAATTCACAGATATGACGGAGATTCGGACCGTATTCAAAATGGGAGTCATCAATATAGCGACATACATACCGAGCAGGAACATCCCTGACGGTGTAGGCATTCGGCTCACCGATAATCATGATCTCATCACCGTCGTAAAGCCTGAACTTCTCTCGGTAATGCGGATCAATGAAACGAATTCCGCGCTTTGCCTGCCGGATATGACTGTCGAGCCAGTCCTTGCGATAACAGTAACAGTAAAGATTGTATTCCCCCTTATGCGGATTCAGCCGCATGAGATAGGCATGATCTCTGGTATTGACTCTCACGCCGAAATCTCTGCCGGTTTCATAAGGCAGCGCATTTTTACTGTCAAGGCAAAACCGCATCAGCGTATCCCTGTCAGAAAGGTATTTGCCATTCTGTCTGAGTGAGTGGAGCAGCTCCGACAGTTCATTGCTGAATTCAGGGGTATTCAGATCATTGCGAAAACAGTTCCAAGTTACCCAAAACTGATTTCCGTTTGTTCCCATATCCGCACGGATATAGCCGACCAAGCCTGTCTGACCGGAAATCTGCTGACTGTTCCGATAAGAATACAAGACCTCTTCGGGCTTCATAGGAATGATCTCATATCCTTCACTACTCATTCCGTTCACCTCCCGAAAGATAAGAATAGAGTTTGTTGTCTTTAGTGTGTTTTTGAAGCTGAGAAACAACGGCAAGATCCTGCATGGTAATGCCGGGGATTTGCAGAACTGAATCAAAGTTCAGATTCTGCAAGTCCTTTTCGGATGTGATGCCGTTATCAATCAGCTTCGCCATCGTTTTTGTTTTCTGCTGAAAGGTCATCTCTGACATTTCAGCTCACCTCCTTGTGAATAATTTTACTTTTTTCTGTGGTTTTTGATGGTAATGAACAGATATACGCCGAGTACCAGCGCAAAAATAACGATACCGATAATGGTTTTCACCTGATTCACCTCCTATATTGGGATTATTACTCCTGTTATTCTGCCGCCTGCCTTTAAGAGATAATAATACATTAAATGAGATATAGTATTTCTCTTTCGGTAAGTAAGTGAGAGTAACAGGGGGTTAGAGTGTGAGAAAGGGGGAGCGGTAGATTACCGCGCGTCCCTGCTTGATTTGCGAGATTGCTCATGCTCACGGTTGTGCTTGCGATAAAACGCGATCGCCTCGCAGATGTAATCCTCCGTTTTGTTCATCGGCAGATCACGAGGCAAGAGCTTTCGCATACGCTCACCGTTGAACACCATGCGTTCACGCTGATTGGGCTTTTGTTCGCACATGATATCGGCAATCACTTCCGGTGTCAGGCTGTGTTCCTCATACAGTCGCCGCATTCGTATCGTCTGGGCATGAGAGGGAGTGCAGTCATTGAGTTCGATGTTCTCCAACACATCCCTCTGAAAGTCTGCGTTGAGATAAGACAGTTCGACAGCAGGGCGCATTTTCATCTTGCCTTCATCCACCAACTGCAACAGTTCGGGGATAAGGTAGGTCAAGCGGATATAGCGGCGTATTTGGTCTTTACTTTCGCCGACTTGTTCAGCCAGAATATCACGCGATTTTAACTTGTGCTCCACTGGCGCACAAGTTAAATCTGAACGCTGACCTTGCCGATTCATAGCATCTAACCGCATTTTATACGCGAATGCTTTTTCGCTGGGGAGTATGGACGATCGTTGAAAATTGCTCTCTACCATATAGACAGTCGCTTCATCACGGGACAGATGCTTGACCTCTGAGCGCAGCGTATCCAATCCGGCAAGCTCACAAGCTCGCTTTCGGCGGTGTCCTGCTACGATCTCAAAGCGTCCGTCATCTTTGACGCGGAGTACAGCGGGTGTCATCACACCGTGCTCTTTGATGCTTTCCACAAGCTGCAACATATCCTCGTCATCACGGACTTGGAACGGATGATTGGGAAAGTCGTCGATCTCAGCAATCGGAATATCTCTGATCTTATCGAGCTTCGCTTCGTCACGCTCCTGCTGCGTCGAGAACAGATCATCGAGCGTCGGCAGATCGAAATCGCTCTTTCGCCCTTTGCTTGTCATGCGCTAACACCTCCTTAGCGAAATCGGCGTATGCGACGGCTGCTTTACTGCTCGGCTCATAAGCAAAGATACTTTTACCCTTGGACGCGACCTCAGCGGCTTTGACGGCGATCGGTATCTGGGCATTGTAGATTCGCAGACAGCTACCGAAGTTGTGCCGGATCGCTTCCACCGTGCTTTTGGCAAGATTGGTGCGGTTGTCCACGATGGTCAAAAGGATTCCGTCAATCGCCAACTCGGGATTGGTGTGCGTCCGTATCTTTTCAACCGTCTGAAACAACTGTGTCATCGCTTTTGCCGATAAGTATTGTGCCTGAACAGGGATGATCACACTGTCTGCGGCGGTCAAAGCGTTCAGCGTCAGCATACCGAGCGAGGGACGGCAATCAATCAGAACATAGTCATAATTGTGTTTGACCTTATTCAGGTATGTTTTCATCACGCTCTCGCGGCTCATCGCTGTCACGAGATAGTTTTCAGTGGATTCCAAATCCATATTCGACGGCAGCAGATCCACACCCTCAGGGTGTCGGATGATACCTTCATATGGATTGCTTCGTTCTTCCCGAACGACAGATATGAGCTTATTGGCGAGCGTGACGCTGAAATCATCAGCATTATAGCCGAGGCAGGTAGTCAGATCGCCCTGCGGATCGGCATCAACAAGCAACACACGATTTCCTTGATCAGCAAGCGCAACGCCGAGGTTTAGTGTGGTAGTCGTTTTGCCGACACCGCCTTTCTGATTACAGATAGCAATCGTTTTACTATTTGGCATACGTTTTCCTCCTTCCTTTTATAGATTTGTATTTAACCCTTTTGGGGAATACACATAAATAGCATACGGTTTAAAAAGTCCCGTAAACGCAAAAAAGCGCCCACTTCCTTGTAAAAAGAAGTGAGCGCTGACTCATGTGTTTGTTATCGCTATTATTTTGTACCTCTATCAATACAATAGGTATTGTTATCTTTTGAAACAATAGTTATAAAATCGTCGTAAACCAATATCTTTTCTATAAGAAGTATATCAAGATCGTTTCTTGTTAGTTTATCCTTTTCCTGAATGTCATTCAAAAAAACAAATACATCTTCCGATTTAGTGTTTTTATAATCCTCTTTTTTCCCTTCTATAATAGCGATTTGATTCTCCAAACCTTTAATTCTATTGTCACATTCAGATATCAGTTCATCATATGCCTCTTGAAGATCCTGTTCATGTTCAGGTCTACGTATTATATCTTTTGTACATTGTCTAATCAAAGCTTTCTTTTCTGTTCTGGAATCCTGTATCAATACTCTTATTTGTTCTATTGAACTGATTTCATCCGGGAATTTTGCTCTCTGTTTTATCCTAATAATCTGTTGAATTTGATTTATTGAAGCAGTTGAACTATCACGCATCTTCTGTGCATATCGCTTGACAAGAGAATCAAGCTCTGCAACACGAATATGGTGACTCGTGCAACCCTTTCTTCCGCGTTTATGGTATTCTCCGCAACGATATGCCTCTTTAACATCGCTTCTGCTCATAGAAAACATTGGGCTACCACAATCGCCACAGAATAATAATCCTGAATAGATATTTGGGTACTTTTTCGTCCCACGGTAGGATGATTTTGAGCGTTTTCTCATGATTTCTTGTACCAGTTCAAAAGAATACGTATCAATTATAGGTGCATGATGGTTAGTAAAAACAATATGAGATTCCTCGTCTGTTTTAATATCTATACCATTGATTCTGTTTCTTGAGTATTTGCCCTGACGAAGAGTTCCGATGTAAAAATCATTAGTAAGAATACCTTGAATAGTTGCTATACTCCACGTAGATTTAACCTTTAGATTACATTTTTCCTTTCTTGATTCTATACGAACTCTTTGATCCATGCGAGGTGTAGGGATACATAGATCCGTAAGATAATTGGCAATACGTTTATAACCCCACCCGGAAAGGTACAGATTAAACACTTTTTGAATTATTGCCGCCTCTGAATAATCCACCTCATAGATCATAGCCTTGCTGTTTTTCATCACATAACCATAGGGAACAGAACAAATCCATTTTCCATCCATTTGACGCTGCTTAATCACATTGCGAACTTTTTTTGAGGTATCTGTGACTGGAATCTCATTCATCAAAAAATAGATTTGAATTCTCAACCAATCGTCGCTTGTTGGATAATCAATATTGTCTCCGATAGAGATTATTCTAATACCTTCATCTCTCAAAGCCTCTAATTCTACCAATCCGGCGCCATTTCTTCTTGAAAACCTTGATAGATCTTTTACTATAAGGACATCATATTGATGATCAAACAATTCTTTTCGGAGTATTTGATACGCTTCTCTCTGTTCGAACGTGTATCCGCTTTTGTCTCTATCGATATAAAATGTCGGTATACATTCAGGAAATGTGCTATGAATATATTGTTGAATTATCGCTTTTTGGTTTTCTATCGATGTATTCTCTCTGCTACGTTCATCATCGACAGAAATTCGACAGTATGCGGCAATTCGATCTTTTGTTGTGACGTTTGTGCAATTACTGTATCCGCTCATATTACTTTGACCTTTTTCTGCTTGGCACGGCTGAGCTTGATGAGAATCTCATCGATAGCGTCCGTATAATGACCGGTGGCGATCAAGTCGTTTTTCTTGGCGATGAGGGCATCAATAATCTCCTTATACTCGCCGTAATCCATATAAAGATGATATTTCGGGTTTCTCATGATCTCGACCTCCTTACAGCTTTATTATATATGTATACGACATAAAATGCTATTGTGCGATTCTGGGTACAAGAGAATCGTGCCTTCGACACGCAATTTTCGCATAGCCATCGCCCGTTGACGCGAAGCGGCAAACTGGGCGGGCATAAAAATCACTTTTTGCTTTACAGAAACGAGCAGTTTCTGTAAAGCAAAAAGAGCAACACCTTGCGATGTTGCTCTCGTTTGTTTTATATCAGGACATTTATTGTGATGTCCTTCCACTTTCGGACTGAATACTTTTTATGCGTTTCGGTGTGATATGCCTCAGCATCCGATTTCCGAAAAGTATAGGAAAAATGCGGAGTCAGCTCCTCATTACCCCTTGCAGCTAATCGCAGCCTGAGCAGCAGCCAGACGAGCGATCGGAACACGGAAGGGTGAGCAGGATACATAGTCCAGACCGATCTTGTGGCAGAACTCAACGGATGTGGGATCACCGCCGTGCTCGCCGCAGATACCGATATGGAGAGCGGGATTTACGGGCTTGCCGAGCTTGATAGCCATATCCATCAGCTTGCCTACGCCTGTCTGATCGAGCTTAGCGAACGGATCGTTCTCAAAGATCTTAGCGTCATAGTAAGCGTCAAGGAACTTACCTGCGTCATCACGGCTGAAGCCGAAGGTCATCTGAGTAAGGTCGTTGGTACCGAAGCAGAAGAAGTCAGCCTCTGTAGCGATCTCGTCAGCTGTCAAAGCAGCTCTGGGGATCTCGATCATTGTACCTACCTCATACTCGAGCTCTACGCCTGCAGCGGCGATCTCAGCGTCAGCGGTCTCAACAACGAACTTCTTAACGTACTTGAGCTCCTTGATATCGCCTACGAGCGGGATCATGATCTCGGGTACGAGAGTCCAGTCGGGATGAGCCTTCTTAACGTTGATAGCGGCGCGGATAACAGCCTTGGTCTGCATCTTGGCGATCTCGGGATATGTTACAGCCAGACGGCAGCCGCGGTGACCCATCATCGGGTTGAACTCATGCAGAGAGTCGATGAGAGTCTTGATCTCGGCTACTGTCTTGCCCTGAGCCTTAGCCAGAGCCTCGATGTCAGCCTCCTCTGTGGGTACGAACTCATGCAGAGGCGGATCCAGGAAACGGATGGTTACGGGGTTGCCCTCGAGAGCCTCATACAGCTTCTCAAAGTCGCCCTGCTGATAAGGCAGGATCTTGTCAAGAGCAGCCTCGCGCTCCTCAACTGTATCGGCGCAGATCATCTCGCGGAAAGCGGCGATCCTGTCAGCCTCAAAGAACATATGCTCTGTACGGCACAGACCGATACCCTCGGCGCCCAGCTCACGAGCCTTCTTAGCGTCTGCGGGTGTGTCGGCGTTTGTACGAACCTTAAGAGTTCTGTACTTGTCGGCCCATTCCATAACTCTGCCGAACTCGCCAGCGATGGTAGCGTCAACTGTGGGGATGATACCGTCGTAGATGTTACCTGTAGAGCCGTCGATGGAGATATAGTCGCCTTCCTTGAAGGTCTTGCCTGCAAGTGTGAACTGCTTGTTAGCCTCGTCCATAGCGATATCGGAGCAGCCGGATACGCAGCAGGTACCCATACCGCGGGCTACAACGGCAGCGTGAGAGGTCATACCGCCGCGAACTGTCAGGATACCCTGAGCAGCCTTCATACCCTCGATATCCTCGGGAGAGGTCTCGAGACGAACGAGAACTACCTTCTCGCCTGCGCCGCCCTGAGCCTTAGCGTCCTCAGCGGTGAAGACTACCTTACCGCAAGCAGCGCCGGGAGAAGCGCCCAGACCCTTGCCCATGGGGGTAGCGGCCTTGAGAGCCTTAGCGTCGAACTGCGGATGGAGAAGTGTATCGAGGTTTCTGGGGTCGATCATCAGAACGGCCTCTTCCTCTGTTCTCATACCCTCGTCAACGAGGTCGCAAGCGATCTTAAGAGCAGCCTGAGCTGTACGCTTGCCGTTACGGGTCTGGAGCATATAGAGCTTGCCGTGCTCAACGGTGAACTCCATATCCTGCATATCTCTGTAATGGTCTTCAAGAGTCTTGCAAACCTCTGTGAACTGCTTGAATGCCTCGGGGAACTTCTGCTCCATCTCTGTGATGTGCATAGGTGTACGAACGCCCGCGACAACGTCCTCGCCCTGAGCGTTTGTCAGGAACTCACCGAACAGACCCTTGTCGCCTGTAGCGGGGTCACGAGTGAACGCAACGCCTGTACCGCAATCGTCGCCCATGTTACCGAAAGCCATAGACTGAACGTTAACGGCGGTACCCCAGCTGTAGGGGATATCGTTATCTCTTCTGTAAACGTTAGCTCTGGGGTTGTCCCAAGAACGGAATACAGCCTTGACAGCGCCCATGAGCTGCTCCTTGGGATCCGAGGGGAAGTCGTCGCCGATCTTAGCCTTGTACTCAGCCTTGAACTTACCTGCCAGCTCCTTGAGGTCGTCAGCTGTCAGCTCAACGTCCTGAGTTACGCCGCGGTCAGCCTTCATCTCGTCGATGAGCTCTTCAAAATACTTCTTACCGACCTCCATAACGACGTCGGAATACATCTGGATAAATCTTCTGTAGCAGTCCCAAGCCCAGCGGGGGTTGCCGCTCTGCTCGGCGATCGTCTCTACAACCTCTTCGTTAAGACCGAGGTTGAGGATGGTGTCCATCATACCGGGCATGGAAGCGCGCGCGCCGGAACGTACGGAAACGAGAAGCGGGTTCTCCTTGTCACCGAACTTCTTGCCGGTGATCTCTTCCATCTTTACGATATACTCGTTGATCTGATCCTGGATCTCAGGATTGATCTGGCGGCCGTCCTCATAGTACTGAGTACAAGCCTCTGTGGTGATTGTGAAGCCCTGAGGAACAGGCAGACCGATGTTGGTCATCTCAGCGAGGTTAGCGCCCTTACCGCCGAGAAGTTCTCTCATGTCAGCGTTACCTTCTGTAAAAAGGTAAACCCATTTTTTGCTCATTGGAATCTCCTCCTAAGTATAGTTTATATATACTTAATATCGTGAAGGCCCTGAACGGAAATCCACGATATACATATACAGTTGTATTATAGCAAAAAACGGAAGATAATTCTATACATAAGAGAAAAAAGAAAGAAAAAACAGGCACAAAAGTAATGGCAGAATTTTGTGGATATTGTGAAAAATGTTTAAATTGTCATATTTTTGTAATTTGTTCTTGCAAATTCACAAATATATGCGATAATAGTATTGTGTATGAGAGCGCTTTCAAGGGCTCTCTGCCTGAATACTCGCCTTTTCTTTTAATATATTTAATTGAGTTTTAATGAGGTATAATATATGAATAAATGTGCCGTTATCCTCGCCGGCGGCGAGGGCAAGCGTATGAAATCAGATATCCCGAAGCCTATGAACGAGGTTTTGGGCAAACCTATGCTCAGATGGGTCATCGACTCTGTCAAGAACGCGGGCATAGATAAGATATGCGTAGTCACCGGCTACAAGACCGAGATCACCGAGGCGTATCTTGAAGCTCTCCCCTTTGAGGTACAGCATGTACTGCAGAGCGAGAGACTCGGTACAGGCCACGCCGTGATGATGGCTAAGGACTTTTTGAAGAGCAACGGCGGCGACGTAGTGATCCTATGCGGCGACGCTCCGTTCATGGATACAGACACCATAGCCGACGCGTACAAGGCGCACGAGGAGGGCGGTTTCTCCGCTACGGTCATCTCGGCTATGCTCGACGAGCCCACCGGCTACGGACGCATAGTGCGCAACGCCGACGGCACTCTCAAAACCATAGTCGAGCAGAAAGACGCCGACGAAGAGACCTTAGCTATAAAAGAGGTAAACTCAGGCGGTTACTGGTTCGATACCGAAGACCTGCTCTCGGTACTCGATGATATAAAGGCAAATAATTCTGCAAAAGAATATTATCTGCCCGACGCTCTGTATCTGCTGCTTCAAAACGGCAAGAAGGCGGGCGCTTTCACGGCTTCTTCTCCAGATACCGTCCTCGGAGCCAACGATCCCGCCCAGCTTAAGGAACTGAATGACATAGCAAGACTTAAATCAGGAATGAGGAATGAGAAATAAGGAATTGCGGTGGTCGCTTCGCGACATTTGCAATTCAAATATCAGAGTTTCAATAATTCCTAATTCCTAACTCCTAATTCCTCATTTAATGTACTCCAAACCGCAAGGTTAATATAGATTATTACACAAATTCATTTAATAGGGGGACAAATAATGAATTCACACGGTAAGGACATCAAGATTTTTACACTCAACTCCAACAAGGCGGTAGCGCACGGTATAGCGGACTGCTTAGGCGTCCCGCTCGGCAAGAGCGACTGCGCGACCTTCTCTGACGGTGAGATAGCCGTATCTCTGCACGAATCGGTGCGCGGATCGGACTGCTTCATCGTACAGTCGACCTGCTCGCCCGTGAACGACAACCTGATGGAGCTTCTCATAATGATAGACGCCATGAAGAGAGCGTCCGCCTCATCCATCACAGCGGTCGTACCCTACTTCGGCTACGCGCGTCAGGATCGTAAAGCCAAGGCGAGAGATCCGATCTCGTCCAAGCTGGTAGCCGACCTGATCACCACAGCCGGCGCCGACCGTCTGCTGACAATGGATCTGCACGCGGCTCAGATACAGGGCTTCTTCAATATTCCGGTAGATCACCTTGTAGGCGCTCCGATGCTCGCTAAGCATATGAAAAAGCTGGTAGACGGACACGAGGATGAGTTCGTAGTAGTATCGCCCGACCTCGGCTCCGTAACCAGAGCGCGTAACTTCGCCGCTAAGATCGGCTGTCCTATCGCTATCATCGACAAGCGCAGACAGCGCGCCAACGTGTCCGAAGTCATGAATATCATCGGTGAAGTAAGAGGCAAAAAGTGCATCTTAGTTGATGATATGATCGACACCGCAGGCACACTGTGCAACGCGGCTAACGCTATCGTCGAAAAGGGCGGCGCCATCGAGGTATATGCCTGCGCTTCTCACGCGGTTCTCTCGGGTCCCGCTATCGACCGTATCCGTGACAGTGCTATCAAAGAGTGCATCCTGCTCGATACCGTACCGATCCCCGAGGAAAAGATGCTCGACAAGTTCACCGTACTCTCAACAGCTCCGCTCTTCGCGGAGGCAATCGAGAGGATCTACGAGGACAAGCCCGTATCTCCGATGTTTGTATAATACAACTATTTGATCATAACTGTGAAAGGGAGCCTTACAGCTCCCTTTCTTTGGAGTAAATATGTTTTTTAAGAAAGAATACGCCTCAAACAGCATCGAATATATAATAGTAGGTCTGGGTAATCCCGGGCGCCAGTACGAAAACACCCGACACAACGCGGGCTTCATCGCCATGGATTATATAGCCGACAAACTGGGCGTAAAGATCAACAAGATAAAATTCAAATCAACCGTAGGCGAAGCAAATATAGCAGGCAAGAGATGTCTGCTGATGAAGCCGTCCACCTTTATGAATCTCAGCGGTCAGGCTGTGACCGAGGCGATGAATTTCTACAAAATCCCGCCTCAGCGCACTGTTATAATGTCAGATGACATATCGCTGGACGTAGGCACTATCCGGATACGCCGCAAAGGCTCGGACGGAGGTCAAAAGGGACTGCAGAATATCATCTATCTCAGCGGCTCCGACGAGTTTCCGCGCGTCAAGATCGGCATAGGCAAAAAGCCTCATCCGGAGTACGATCTTAAGGACTGGGTACTCAGCCGCTTTACCGATAAGGACAAAAAGCTGATATCCGAGCGCCTGCCCGATATACTCGGCGCTGTCGAGCTGATAGTATCCGAAGACATCGATAAGGCGATGAACCTTTACAATTAACGCTCGGCGTTAATTGAGGTGAATGGTGAACGGTGAAGGGTGAATGGTGGATGGCGGGACACCCGCACCCGATCCCGATCATCTCAATGCCTACCGAACAATCAATCATCCGTCAACATTTATTACCTATGCGATTTTTAGACCGAATCATCAGCGCCTCAAAGCAGTATAAGGCGCTGGACAAAGCAGTAAAAAACAGCTCCCGAGCCGCCGCGATAGGCGTATCGGGAGTACACAAAGCAAATATCATCACTTCGCTCTGTCGGGATAACTCCCTCAGAGCCTTTTGTGTTGCCCAAAACGAGCAGGAGGCGCAGATACTGTGCAATGATATCTGCTCTATGGGGCTGCGCGCGCTGGTATATCCCAAAAAGGACTTTATATATATACCGTCGCAGGTGAAATCACACGAGTACGAGCACAGGAGGCTGAACGTACTGAGCCGTATGCTCAGCGGCGACTACGATGTTATCATCGCCACCCTCGACGCCGCCGCTCAGTACACGATCCCTAAAGATGTGCTCGGGTCGGTATCGCGTACATTAAAGCCCGATGTAGAGATAGACATACACGAGTTTGAAAAATCTCTGCTGCTGCTGGGATACGAGCGCTGCGACAACGTAGAGGGCAGCGGACAGTTCTCCGTGCGCGGCGGTCTTATAGACCTTTTCATGCCCGACAGCGAGGCTCCCGTCCGCATAGAACTGTGGGGCGACGCCATAGACACGATCAACTATTTTGATCCCGAGACACAGCGCCGCACCGACTACTGTGAAGAGATCTCGCTTACTCCGTCGAGCGAGATACTGATAGACAGCAAAGAGGCTCTCGCCGATAAGCTGCGCAAAAAAGCCTCTTATCTCAAGAGCGCGGGCAGCGCCGCCGCAAAAGAACGGCTGCTCAAGGAGGCTGACGCTCTGGCTTCGGGGCTCAGCTTCGCGACATACGACAAATACATATCGCTGGTTTACGATAGACCCGCTACACTGTTTGACTACTTAGATAACGACGGGATAGTTTTTATCTCTGAATATAAAAATGTAAAAGAGCGCGACCGCTCGATAGCTTTTCACGAAAAAGAAGAGCTCAAGGAGCTTTTCGCCGACGGTGTGCTGTGCAGAGGCTTCGAGACCTACTCTCTCGACTTCACGCAGAGCATGAACATTCTGCTCGACAGACCTACGGTTTTTCTCGATACCTTCTCACACTCGTCATACAATACCGAGCTGAGCGCCGCTGTGACCTTCAACGCGCGCCAGACCTCCCCATGGTCGGGCAACAGCGCCGCTCTGACCGAGGATCTGGAAGATATAGGCTATCGCAGTATGGCGGTAGTCATCATGGCAGGTACCGAAAAGGGCGCCGAAAACCTTACATCTCTGCTTAATGACAGAGGCGTGAACGCGGTATATTCCCCCTGCCCCGAGAAAGCGGAGCGCGGCTTTGTATATGTCATGCCGGGTATGCTGAGCGCAGGCGTAGAATACCCCGAACAGCACTTCATACTCTACAGTCTCTCGGCGGTCAATAACGCGCCTAAGAAAAAACGCCGACGTACTCCCAAGGACGGCAAGGCTGTTTATCAGCTCTCTGACCTGAGCCCCGGAGAATATGTAGTGCACTCCATCCACGGCGTCGGCATATACCGAGGCATACGCAAAATGGATGTTCAGGGTCTGATCAAAGACTATATAATGATCGAATACGCCAAGGGCGACAATCTGTATGTGCCCGTAACCCAGCTCGACCTTGTGGCAAAATACATCGGACCCAAAGAAAACAGCCGCGTCAAGCTGAACCGCTTAGGCTCCAAGGAGTGGCAGAACTCCAAGCGCAGAGTCAAGGCGGCGGCTAAGGAGATGGCTAAGGAGCTTATAGAGCTATACTCAAAGCGTATGCAGGCACAGGGACACGCCTTCTCGGGAGACACCGAGTGGCAGCGCGACTTTGAAGCAAGCTTCCCCTATGATGAGACAGACGATCAGCTCCGCTGCTGCGAGGAGATAAAGCACGATATGGAGCGTACCGCTCCTATGGACAGATTGCTGTGCGGCGACGTAGGCTTCGGCAAGACCGAGGTAGCTCTCAGAGCCGCGTTCAAATGCGTCTCCGACAGCATGCAGTGCGCTCTGCTATGCCCCACCACCATCCTTGCGTGGCAGCATTATCAGACCGTGCTCAACCGCTTTGACGGATATCCGATCAGAGTAGAGCTGCTGTCGCGCTTTCGCTCACCGTCTCAGCAAAAAGAAATACTTGAAAAGCTCAAACGCGGCGAGATAGATATGATAATCGGCACACACCGTCTCGTACAAAAGGACGTTGAGTTCCGCGACCTGGGACTGGCGATAATCGACGAAGAACAACGCTTCGGCGTAGCTCATAAAGAGCATTTCAAAGAGATGCGAAAGAACATCGACGTACTGACGCTCTCAGCTACCCCTATCCCCCGCACCCTCAACATGGCTATGAGCGGCATACGCGATATGTCGGTCATCGAAGAAGCCCCGCTCGACCGTCACCCCGTACAGACCTATGTGCTCGAGCACGACAACGCCGTCATACACGAGGCTATACGCAAGGAGCTCAGGCGCGGCGGTCAGGTGTTCTACCTGTATAACAACGTAGAGGGCATCAACGCTAAGGCTGTACGCTTGGGCGAGGCGATACCGGAGGCTAACATAGCCGTAGGACACGGCAAGATGAGCGAGCAGGAGCTGAGCGACGTATGGCGCAGGATGCTCAATCAGGAGGTCAACGTACTCGTATGCACCACGATCATCGAAACCGGCGTCGACCTGCCTAACGCCAACACTCTTATAATAGAAAACGCCGACCGCTTCGGACTCAGCCAGCTCCACCAGATACGCGGCAGAGTCGGACGCTCGCCACGCAGAGCCTACGCCTATTTCACCTATAACGGCGGCAAGGTGCTGTCTGATATATCTCAAAAGAGGCTAACCGCCATCCGCGAATTTACCGAGTTCGGCTCGGGCTTCAAGATAGCCATGCGCGATCTCGAACTGAGAGGCGCGGGCAATATCCTCGGCGCCGAACAGCACGGCCATATGGAGGATGTAGGCTACGATATGTACATCAAGCTGCTCGGCGAGGCGGTACAGGAAGAAAAAGGTGAAAAACCCGAGGATATCGAGAATCATGACTGTCTGGTCGATGTTCAGGTACAGGCTCACATACCCGACGAGTACATCGAAAGCCTCTCAAACCGTCTCGACGCTTATCGCCGTATAGCGGATATCCGCACCAAGGAAGACTCGCGCGACGTCATAGACGAGCTGCTTGACCGCTACGGCGATGTACCGCAGTCGGTGATGGGGCTGATAGATATAGCTCTCGTCCGCAACAGCGCCGCAGATATGGGCATCTACGAGATACGTCAGAACGACAGCTCACTGCTGCTGTATCTGAGCGATATCCGCCGCAGAGAGGTACCCGAGCTCATCGGCAAGCTCCCCGGCAGGGCGATGCTCTCAGCCGGAGGAAAGCCGTATATAGCGGTTCGCATGAACAAAGGAGACAAGGTGCTCGACACTCTTAAAACCTTGTTTACGGGCTGAAACCTCGCGGCAGGCTGTGCAACCGCACGCATATAATTCCCGCTAAGAATTAAAATTATAATAAACTGTTAATAATGCAAATTTTTATCGCAATATATAGACAAATTTCAAAAAATGTTGTATATTGTATTAGTTAAATAATATTATCATGCGGTTGTATGCATATTTTCAAACATACCTATACGCACGATAATAACACAAAGGACGGTAATTAAAATGAAGAATTTTTCGAAAATCCTCTGCGTTGTACTGGCGCTTGTGATCGCCCTGT
Organism: uncultured Ruminococcus sp.; assembly: GCA_902776975.1. Classification (GTDB taxonomy): domain Bacteria; phylum Bacillota; class Clostridia; order Oscillospirales; family Acutalibacteraceae; genus Ruminococcoides. Next base: position 20,523 of record CACYSI010000008.1, on the reverse strand, counting down.
CAGCGGCTGCCTGCTCATTAACTCCGCAGTTCGCTTATGAGAAGGATGACGTCAAGCTGCCCATCGGCGTATACATCTACTATCTGTACAACGCCTACAGCCAGGCTCAGTCATACGCTCAGAAGTCTGAGCTTTATGACTCGGCAACAGGCAAATATGACGGCAAAAAGTCTTTCCTCAAGATGGAGATCACCGATGATGACGGAAAAACTGCCGTAGCAGAGGATTGGATCAAGGATAAAGCGGCTGAAAACACCAAGACCGCGGTAGCTACCATGACTAAGTTCAACGAGCTTGGCTGCACTCTCGACCAGACAGAGATCGACCAGGCTAAGTCCTACTACAAAAACTACTGGGAGCAGGGCTACAGCGAGCAGTTAGAGAGCTACGGCATCAGCTTTGACTCCTTCTTCATGGCAGGATATACCGTAACTGCTATGGAAGGCGAAGCTTTCAAGGCTGAGTACGGCACAAACGGTCCCTCAGCTGTTTCGAACGAAGAGCTCACAAAGTACTTTACCGACAACTATGTTTCTTACAAGTACTTCTCGGCTAACCTCTACAAGACCGAGACCACCTCTACAGGTGAAGAGGGCTCGTCTACCGATACCGGTACAGATGTAGCTCTGTCACAGGATGAGATCGCGGCTTATCAGAAGAGCTTTGACAGCTATGCGAGCAAGCTCTCATCAGGCACATCTTTTGACGATGTAGTCAAGGAGTATATGAGCGATTACAATATTGAAGAGGATCCCCGTACAGAGAACGTCGAGGTCATCTCAGAGGATGATACCGATGAGCTCAAAAAGACCATCAAAGATATGAAGGACGGTCAGGCTATGACTGTCACCATCGGTAAAGAGGAAAACACAAAGCAAATCTATGTGATCTACAGAGAGCCGATCGCCGATAAGGTCGAAGAGTATACCGCGGCAGACAGCGATAACCGTAACAGCGTACTCAGCAGCATGAAGCATGAGGACTTTGATAAGCTTCTCGAAGAATACGCCGAAAAGATGGATATCAAGCTCTCTTCTTCCTGCGACTCTTATAAGCCTTCAATGTTCGAAGCTAAAAAATAAACGGAGTTGATTTTATGAAAAAATCACTTAGATACATTTCGCTTATTCTGGCAGCTGTCTTTTTGATAGCAGGTTGCGCTACCGTAGCCTTTGCGGAAGAGGGAGATGTCGTAGTCGCGGAGCCTGATAATCAGAATCAGGGCAACGCTAATCAGGGAAATCAGGAACAACCCGCTCCCGATCAGGGAAATCAGGAGCCTGTCACTCCCGATCCCGGCGCAGGCGCCGGTACAGACACCGGTAACGATGGCACGGGAACTGACACAAACACCGGTACAGGCACTGACTCTAACGCCGGCGGTACCGTCGACTACAATAACAACAATAACAACGGCTACTCAAACAATTCGCAGCAGACATATGATAACTCTCAAAACTACGGCAACTACGCCGACACAAGCAACGGCAATAACAGCAACAACTATGTCTACAGCGATGAAACCGCGGGATCTGTATCCAAGAACAATACTCTTTACAGCTCCTCCGGTATAAGCGCCGCTGACGCGGCTCCCAATACCTGGAGCGATATAAAGCTCGATGAGAAAACCGTCAAAACCGGTGTAGCTGACTTCTCTTCTATCAAGACCAATACCGAAACCGCGGATAACGGTCAGTGGATACTGTATCTCGGCTATCTGCTCTTAGCTTTATCCGTATTAGGCATCCTGTACTTCATTATCGCGAGCATAGCTCAGCGTAAGGCGTACAACAATGCCGCAGCCCGTGAGAGCAGAGCCGCATACAGCGCCGCTCCCCGTTCACAGGCAGCAAGAATGAATGAACGCGAGCGCCGCGAGTCAGCTTCTCAGCGCAGCATCAACCGCTATAACGATGAGATAAAAGCATACAATCGCCGCGTGTCTTCTAAAGCTGACACAGGTGAGGTATATGTGCCCCGCAGAGCGAGATAAAGCGATCCTTAAATCAAAAAAACGATAAACACCAACGCCTGTCGTACAATGACTTGTACGACAGGCGTTTTTTTTCGACCCGTTACATTGGTTACTATCCTATTTGAACGCAACCAGGGTATACTGACCGTCGCTCTCGTTCAGATTAGCTTTGACTCCGCCTACCGCCGACGCGGACTGCTGCACTACCACGCCGGAACTGTTTATCGTCAGACCCAAACTGCTGCCGTTGCCGTAAAACGCATAGCCGCTGTTTGCGCAGATAACACCGTTAGTATATGTGACCGGCGGCGCTCCGCGCTTATATACTATCGCGAACTTTGGTACAAAGCCCACAGATATAGTGCGCTCTGCCTCTCCGGAGCCCGCGTATATCGCGCACACATACGGTTCACTGAGCTTTGCTTTTTCGGCAGAGGTCATATGTATGCCGTTGTCGCCTATATGTCCGCCGAGCTGTGTATCTATGATATTGTTGTCAGATACAAAGTCCGCTCTCTTAGGGCGGTCTGTCTCTTCCCATGCGCTCAAATGCAGATTCGGTGTATAATTACTTGTTGCCATTTTCTTCCTTCTTTCGGTATTATTCGGTACGGGTATCTATTTGCTTCCATGTCAGATCCTCTGCGTCAACCGCCGCGAAGTTCCTGTCCATAGCGTCGATCTGACCCCATGTCAGAGTGTTGAAGGTTATCTGATAATCCAAATGAGCGGGTATTATCTTAGCGATCTCACGCTCGATGAACGCCTGCTCGGCAACAGAATAATCCTCTGTGACGGCGGTGATATTGAGCTTGTCTATCTCAGGAAACTCGCTGATGACATAAGTCAGCCCTAAACTGTCCAGAGCCTTCTTTATACCGTTTGGCGTAAAATCGCCCTCACCCAGATTCATCCTCAGATTCAACATCTCACGCCTGCGTATGATGTCCTCGCCTGTTCTGTCGGGACCGAACATCTCCTCATATACAGTCAGTCCGTCCCCTTGAGCCGTACTGATGAATCTCTCGGTAAACATCGAGTCAAGAGCGCTGTACAGCCGTTCTATCTCGGCGGCGTATACTCTGAGCTCGATATCAATCAGCCTTGCGTCGCTGCGATATATCTTCAGCGGCTCCAAGCTCTTCTTCATGCTTTCATAAACCATATCAGTGATCCGCCACCAAAATACTGCCCGCTACAGGATACTGTGATTTGGATATGCTGCGATCAGAACCGTAGCTCTCAAGAAACTTGTATCCGGTAACGCCTTTGATATGATAGATCACATCTCCGATATCACTGAGCAGTACATTCTTTCCTATTCCGAGAGAGTTGATATAATCCTTCACAGCTCTGCCGGTCTCGGACGAAACCTCCGAAAAATCATATCCTTCCGCTACGCTGAGCTTGATATAAAGGTTTATTGTTACCGGAGTTGGGTTCAAAACTCTGACATCAACATTAAGCTCTCTTGCGGAACGCATAAGGCTCTCTATCTCTCTGCGTTTTTCTATCGGCACATATGACCCTTTGCCGCATACATATACGTCTACCGTACCTATACCTCTGCCCCTGCCTACAGCCGATGCCGAATACACACCGTCCACCGACATAGCTACAGAGCAGTAATACGCCTCGTTTGTACCGTTAGAGATATTGACAAAGCTGTCCTTGATACGCTGCCTGAGCTGATCGTCGCTCTCCGCGTCCGATCCTCCTGTAAGCTGATACAGGTTAGTCACACTGTCTACTCCCAAAACGGGAGTAACTATGATACCTACCGTGCCTACTCCTACGTTATACTCACTGCCGCCGCGAGCCGCGGTTACGGCTACGCCGATCTTGTCGAGATTGAACGGTATCACCGCGTCCCTGTCCGTCACAAAGCGTTTCATATCCCCGGTAGTGCATACTACCGTGCCGGCAGGGATAACTATATCGCCGTGCTCCTGTGAATCGGTAGAAAACAGCACCGTACCTACAGCCTTGGTAGCTGCTTTGCGAGTTATATTACGCTGAGCGGCATGCTCGTCAAGATAACTGCCCTCTGCTGTAGTCGGAAACATCTGCCGCATTATGTAATCGGCATAAGCTCGCTCCTTAAATACTTCTCCCGCGAGCACCCTGAGTCTGAGCATGATATCCGATTCGTTTTCGGGAGCGAATCCGCTGAGCTCCCGATAATGCTCTTTCATCCTTGTCAGTATTTCGTCATATGATTCCACTGAGCTCAACCTCCGTTATCGTTTTATCAGCGCGATAAGATACTTCTATCAGCGCTATCATGGCTTGGCTTTCAAACGAGATCACCTCAATATCGGTGTCCGCTATATCGCAGCAGGCCTCTTTGATAAGCATATCCAGCTTTTCTGTTATCAAAGGGTCATCGACTGTTAATGATCCGTAATCCGTACCCAGTTCACGGTCATATATGAAGCTCCCCTTAACGGTCAATGCGGCTATATGCACGCGTTGTACCGCCTCTTCAAGACCGTTTATGTAAGAGTAACCTCCTGCCATCCGTGTAGCTATATCGCCGTCTTCTATCAATACATCCATTATGTCACCGCCCTGCCGTTGATCAGTACTCTTCCGTCATTTTTCAGTACGATAGAAGCACCGCCCGCGGAGTAGAGCATCAGCTCGCCCGCTTCGATCCCGTCGCGGGGAGCCGATACCACTCCGAGGCACACCGCGCCGCCGGATGACGGTAAAACCACCGTCTGTGATCCCGTCGCCGGCACATAGGCTATTCCCGCGGGAGCTATGACAGGCAGAGTGCGAAAGTCGCGTGTAGAGCTGACCGAGACACCGCCTGATGAAGCGGCGCGTATCTCTCCCGACGCCGACAGCTCGGCGCCGGATGATTTACCTGTAAGATATTCACTTAACCACATCGGTTTATCCTCCTTTTCAGTATCACATCGGTGTACTCACCGCTCTCGCTGAATCTATAGCGCAGAGCGCTGATATACAGCGATTCCTCATGAATGCCGCTGACCCTCGCCGCGCATCCCTCTTTGCCGAGCAGACAGCAGGGACATCTCAGCCTGAGCGTATACGCCTTCTGTGAGCCTGCGCGTATCATATCATCGGCGCACCTCATGGGGCTTTCGGTAAGCACGGCGTTGAGATATCTCTCGCGTCTGACGCCTCGTATATCAGCGTCGTTGTTGACAACAGGCAGAGTGTAACCGCCGGTGGCAGCTGTCTTGACCCGCACGGCGGATATCTCCTCACAGCGCTTGATTTTTTCGATCAAATTAGAGTATCTGATGTCACCTGTACCGTTTCCGAAAGAAACGCTCTCATCCCTGCGCATACCCTTAAGATACAGTATACCGTCGGCGCTGACGCGAGGGATCGAAGAATAGCAAGCTATACAAAAGCTCTTAAGAACGCTCCAGCACGAAGCGCCCTTAGATATGTTTTGTTCTCCGAAATACACCGTGTCATCATCATCGCTGACGGTAATGCCGAAAGGCAGAACATATCTCTCGCATATCAGCTTTGCCGAGGGATGGTCATATGAGCACGGCGCCGCCTCGTTGTCGAGCAGATAAGCTGCGGGGCTCCTCGCCGAGATCCTCAGCTGCTTTCCGTATGGCGCAAACGACCTCTCCTCTTCGTCGATAACACCGCTGAATATCAGCTTGCCGCCGTCGTAGACCTTTACTCTTTTCAGCTCTGCTGTATCGGCATACGGAAAAACCGCGTACAGCGAATCCGCGGGAGCGCTCTCATCAACGTCAACTCTGACAGAAAGAGCCGATGGTAATATCACATCGCGATCGTTTATATCGCTGAATACAAAGCTCAGCATATACGCACCCTCGTCCCTTCGCTGACATCATCTATATACGGTATCCCGGTATTAAGCTCTATGAGCCGCTCTATCGGAACGCCGTAAGAGTACGATATATCCCACAGACTCTCCGAACCTATAACGGTATGATACACTCCGAGCCGCTCACTCTTCCTCGGACTCTGAGCCTCAGTGAAAACAAAGCGGTATCTCAGCACATTATCCATCGGTTCTGCTATCAGCTCCAGCTCTTTGATATAAGCGTATATCGGTCTCATGTGAGGTAAAGCGAGCTTAGAGCGGATATGCGCCTTATACAGCTTTTCAAGAACGGCAAAGCGCTCTATGCAGTCCTCACCGTACATCTCTCCCTCACCCGATACTCTGCTTATCCTCTCACCGAGATATACGCTGTCAGGCTCACAGCAGGGCGGCATAAGCTCGCGGATATTGCCCGAGTGCTCAATTTTGAGCGTATGCGGATTGTGGCTGAGGCTCAGTCCGCCGAATCTCATAGGGGCGTTCTTCATATCAGCTTTACCTCCTGTTCCTCGGTAAACTCCTTATTGTATCGCCTTGCGTCGCGTTCGAAATCCTCCGACAAGCTCTCGCTGTCAAATAGTCCGTAGTTGTTGACTGACTCATTGTCCATCGTCTGTCACCCGCCTTACTAAGCTGTCTGCTGTCAAGATGAATATACTTTCAGCGTTCTTGTTGCCCTGAGTCTCCCGCTCAACAGAGATCGCTCTGCAGCCGCAGTATGTGAACTCCTCGCCGTCAGCGCTCAGTCTGAGATCAAAAGCTCTTTCGGCAGATATCTGAGCCGTGAACATAGCCATGATCTTGAGCTTGATCTCATACTCTGTGCCCTGAGCAACTCTGTCAACAGGCGCCGAACTGAGAAACTCGTGAACATTGTGATAAGTGGTCTTTTCCTTAGCGGAAAATGATGTAACGCCGAAAAGCGGCTTATCGTCGATAAAAAGCTCGATATCCCTTCCTCGCAGTACAGTAAGCTCTCTCATAACGCCGCCTCCTCTGTCAGAAGCATCTCAAGCGTCACGAGTATATCCCTGTACTCGGTTCTTGATGAGGTATCGAAGCCTACTCCCGAGAAAGCCGTCTCAGCTATAAATCTTTCGCTGTCCTCGGCTTCGAGAGCGTCAGCGAGCAGAGCGCAGGCTCTGAGCAGTGAAGACCCCGAGGTATACGACGGCGCGTATACTCTGAGTCTCAGCTTAACTTCATACAGTCTGCCGTTAAGCGATAATCCTGCTTTGTTTCCGACGAACACACGCTTTTCTTTTGTACCGAGATTCTCGGCGGCTACGGTATATTTTTTGACTGGATTGGGAGTTTTATTCGGAGGGTACGCCGGTATGAAGCAAAAGTCTGTTATCGCGCCGTGCTTCTTTACTCTTGAGATAAGCTCGTCGATCCTGTTATCTATCAAAGTCGTCATAATAGCCCTCCTTAGCTTTGCTCTCCGGCATCAGTATCGCCCAGACATAGATATCCTCATCATGAGCCGTGAATTCTTCCGCGGTCACGACTCTGTAGAAGATCCTGTCGCAGCGCACTCTCATGCCTGTATCAAGAGGATTTTTACACGAGCCGATATACAGCAAATATCGGTTGTCAAAGTATCCCGCCGGTATATACCTGTCGCTGATATACAGCCTGTGACGCCGCCTGAGCGGCTGCACAAAGGCTTTAGCGACCTCTGTGCAGCCGTCTCGCGTGATGATGACGGTATTGCCGAATTTTTTGAGAGCGCGATCAAGATAAGAAGTCAGCTTCATACTCTCACGCTCCTGAAAGCGAAGCTGTCGCCGATATCCAGTATATCGCTGACGCTCTCCCTTTCGGCTGCCCACAGCTTTTCTGCCGCGATACCCGCCGACTCAGAGCTCATCTGGACATCGCCTACCTTAAATGACACAAGCTCGTCAAAACGCCCGAGCAAGGCGACTCTGTAAAAGGCGTAAGCGGCACAGGCGTGAGCGGCTCTGCGAAGATCGACATCGCTCAGCCCGTCAGCCATATGCTCCTCAAAGTACTCTTTGCAATCGACGATGATAGGCATAAAACGCGACACATCTTTCATCTCAAGACCGGACACCAGAGTAAAGCGTTCTATTATCTCTTTCAGACTCAAGTGTCACGACCTCCTCAGTATGTCAGCTTCTTCGAAGCGCCACTGTAGATCTTGGCAAAGCCGGCGATACAGCTGATAACAGCCTTCTCAAGCTGGCGGTCTATGAGCTTATCGTAGTCTACCGATACATCTCCGGATACTACCATCTCGAGAGCGCAGTTTTTGTCCAGACCTATGATATTGTTGCCGCTGAGCGCGGTGGTGTGGATCAGATCGGCGCCTAAAGGCGTGATCATCCTGCCTGTGCCCTGAAAGTTCAGACCCGCGGTAGAGTCCTTCATCTCAGACATGGTCAGCAGAGCCGTCATGGCAGAGGTGGAAGCGAGCACGGTATTGAGGCTGAAGGGAGACAGAGCGCTCCACATATTGATGAGATCCTCATAGCTCAGGCTGCCCGAAGAAGCAGGGCTGACAGAACCGCAGCCGTTGTTATTGCCGTCGCCGTTGATAATAACATCTACCGCGTCAGCCATCTGAGAACGGGCGATATAAGCGCCGATCTGCTTGAGTGTGACCGTGAACAGGTCTATGCGCTGAAAACGCAGAGCCTCATAGCTCGCCACGAGCATTCTGCCGCGCTTATGCAGATGTACCAGATTGTCGCCGGTCTTGATCTCGGTCGCGGGGATGAACGCGCCCTCGGCTACGCGCTTGAGAGCCTTATCGTCATCGCTGAGATCGGATGTGCATGAACGGTAGTCCATTCCGTCGATCTTAGTAGTAGTCGCTACTATATCGCTCAGTACGTCTGCCTCTTCGATACCCGCGTTTACGGCGCGGCTGACATACTCCGGAAAGAGCGCGGCTGAGTTTGATGTAGAAAAGAACTTCTCGATACAATCGGAGCCTTTGCCGCTGACCTTGATATCGAAGCGCTTGAGCTGACGAGAGAAAGCGTCCAGTCCCTCGAGAGACGTACCCTTGTACTCCTCGCTGGGGTCCATAGCCTCCAGAACCTCGGTCAGGGATCTGCCGCTCTGATACATACCTTTTTCAAGATTTATGTTTTCATATTTCGCCATAATAACAGTCCTTTCTTATCAGAGAATAAAGCCGACCTTGGTGTCGTCACTGTAGATAACGAGGCGGTCGATACCGGATGAAGCAGTCTTGACGCCCGACGCCGCGACTACGAGCTTGTTGTAGCCGATATTGACGGTACCGGTCTTGGGAGTCTCTACATAGCCGCTGAGCTGCACAGCGGCATAACCGTCGCGTACGCTCAGACACTTACCGCTGAACGAACCGTCAGCCGAAGCCTTGGTCACCTTACCCGAAGAGACCATAGCTACGAGATCGCCTGCCTTGACTGTGTCAGTACACTCAAAGGTCAGCACATTTTCCTGATAACCTGTAAAATTGATTTCCATATTTACCTCCGTTAAATAGTAAATTCTGTATTGCCGATAGTCTTTTCACTATCGGGCGAACAGAGCTGCGATACCACTCTTCGCTCCTTTTTGAGCAGCGCCTTTATCAGCGCCTTGGTCTCGCTTATACTCAGCTTTCTGAGCACACAGCTCTCTATAGCGTAGTCAAGCTCTACATCACGGCTCTTCAGAGCGGCTCTGAGCTTGTTGTCCAGCTCCTCCTTGTACGCTTTGGCATATTCGCTCTCTTTTTCAAGGCGGGCGATATACTCTGTCAGCTTTTCAGCCTCACCCTTAGAGAGCGTGACCTCGCTCTCACATTTGAGAGCCTTGCAAATATCTTCCATATCCTTCTCCTTCTTGCATGACTTTATCACGCCTGCGGCTCTCTGGGCCGGCACCGCGACAAAGCTGAATTCATACGCGTCCTTAGGCTCGGTCAGCTCACCGTAGCATACAGCGCCGTCATACTCACGGCCCTTGATGTGACTGCACGAAGGCGAGTTCATATCGTTGCGGCATACAGAGCATATGGTGTGCCCCATACTGCAGCCGACCGATACCTCCTTGACGATCCCCGCCTCGATAGCCTCGATCAGCTCGCGGTTGCCGTCGGTTCGCGGTATATACGCTCTCGCCGTAAGGCGAAAGAGCTGATCGCCGAGCACGGTAGTCTCTCCGTCAACGCTCTCGACTCTGCAAGAGATGATCCTCGCTTTCTGGTTCTTAGCGGTCGGATCGTGGTCGATGATACCCGTCTTACCGACAAAGAGCTTTTCGAGCGCGAACAGCGACTCGACCGTGAAACGCTCGTTATCCCTGTCGATATCGTTGTCGCACAGAGCTACCGTAAAGACATACACCTCATCGGCAGTCATCTGACGGCGTGAATAGCCGTTGATCAGCTCCAGCTCACTCTGAGCATCATAGTCAACAACACTTTTTATTACCTGTCCGTTTTTCATACATTCACCTCCAAGCCCTGTTCGAGCTGAGCCGCGCGGGCATTATCGAGACGCGCCTGCGCAAGCTCGGTCTCATCCTGTAAGCTGATATTGCTCCACTCTACGCTCACACTTGGATCAAGTCCTGACGAGCGCAGATATACTCCCGCGATCTTAACTATCACAGGTGTGATCAAAGAGCGATAGTAATCGAGCTCCGACGTCAGTATATCCGCCTGCTGAGCGGACATCCTCTCTGTAGACGACCAGCTGAGTCCTAAGAGAAACGGCGGGACAGACAGCTTAGCGACTATCTGCTCGAGGATATGTCTGACAGGAACGTCACAGTCGATTATCTGACTGTCCGCGCCTATCGCGCGGATACTGACGTCGCCTACCGATACAAAGTCACATACTCTGCCCTTGTCGCGCATAGCTTTGCCCCACTGGTCGGCTATCTCCTTGACGCGCTGACCTGAGTTGACTGCCGAAGCGCCCGCCGGAGGATTGTATGTCACTGCAAAGCGCACGTTGCCGGCTCTCTCAAAGTTCTGTCCTACGCAGTCAAATATTTTCATAAGGATATCACTGACAAACGGCAGACCCTTCATAAGAGAAGTACCGCGCAACGTACCGGGCTCGGGATTGAGCAGGCTGACCGCGATCAGCTCAGGATGCTCTGCCTCCCGCGGCTGTCCGATATCTCTGACGAAGATACGCACATCAACGGGATTATCGCCGTGTCTCAGCTCAACCGCGTCGGCGGGAGCGTTATACAGCGCCGCTACGGTACCGTCGTCATACGTCACTATCTCGCCGACAGCGATCCCGTAGGTCAACAGCTGATCAAAATATGAGCAAACAAAGCTGTACAGTCCCGTGCCCGTCCCGCCGACTTTGACGCCCGAGACAAAGCTGTCAAGAGCATTCTGCGCTGAGCTGTCGGAACAGACCACGCTGAAGCTGCCGAGCAATCTGACCAGCTTCATCACAGCCGCGTCTATCACAGGCACATTTTCTCTGAGCTGCTTGTACAGCTTCAGCTCGGCGCAGTTTTGGGCAGAACGCAACTGCGGGATAATGCCCCTGTCAGCCGCGGTACAGGTCTGCACAGTCGGAGCTTGGGGACGTTTTCCGAATGAAAAAAGTTTCAATACCTTACCTCCTGTCTATAAAGGCGCATTCAAAGCCTTCGTCCGCCGCCTTTATATAACTGACAAAATACCGTATGTCATCCATCGCGTGGTCGTCGCGCTTCACCACCGTATCGCTGGGCTTGTTCTCATCCCAGCGATACAGCGAGAATTCGCGGATAGCGTCGGTACAGGTGTCGCAAATAACTATCTCACGGTTTTTGAGAGCCTGAGAGGTCTTTCTGATACCGTCTATGACGTTGTTGTCAGCTCTGTGGACGGTATATACGCCGTGTCGCTGTATAACCTCGATGAAGCTCGCCGCCGACGGATCGACTATCACCGCAGTAGGGACAACACCGTCGCATAATTCTTCAAGAGAACTATAATGCTCTTCATCGGTCTTGCTCCTGCCCTCTTTACGCGCGTCATAGTAGTATTCACACAGCCTGTACCATGTATCTCCCGATCTTGCCCAAAGCCCTATCGAGGTAGGATTGACCGTGCCGTAATCACATGAGACACAGTATTCATCAAAGGGCGGCTCAGGCGGACGGATGAACATACCGCTGTCATCCATGAAGGGATAGACAGCTCCCGAGACGCTCACCCACTCTCCCAAGACGAACCTGCGGTAAAAAGCGCCCGTATACAGGCTCTCATACCTGCTGAGCATCTTCTCGGAGAGAGAGGGGTTGTCCCGCATCGTAAAGTGGATATAGAGCGCGTTTTTCATACGCCTGTTCTGTATCCACTCTTTATAAAACCAGTGCGACGGAAACTCCGGATTACAGTTGAAGAAAAACCTCGAGCCCGCTATCGAACAGCGAGCGAGCGCCTGCTCGACAAATGAGCGCGGCATCAATGCCACCTCGTCAAACATAACGCCCGAAAGCGTGACGCCCTGTATCAGCGAGGCGCTGCTCTCGTCCTTTCCCGAGAAGAGATAGAAGGTGTTTTCGTGCCCCGAGCAACTTATAGTAAGCCTGTTCTGAGCGATATTCTCTCTGACGGCAAAGCCGAGCTCCTTCAGGCAAGGCAAGAGAGGCATTATCACGTTACGCCTTAGCGCCGTGATCGTCTTGCCGCAAAAGCCCAGCAGAGCCTTGTCAAAGCTGAACGTAGCCCATATCACAAACGATAACGAGAGCGAAAAGGTCTTTCCCGAACGTACCGCGCCGTCACATATGATAGCGTCGTAACGCTCAAACCCCGAGCCCTCCGCCCACCAGAACATGGCTGTAAGCTGTTTCTTCGAAAAAGGCTTATACCTCATCCGTGCTCACTCCCGGGTTCGCGCCTAAAGCCTCTGCCGAGCGAAGTATCGCGTCGATCAGTCCCCCGCCCTCTCGCTTTTCCGTATCCGTGCCGAGGATCTCATTCAGTTTTTCTACCGCCTTTATTCTGTCAAAGAATTTTATCTCGATAGACTTGTCCTTTGTCCTCTTTATCTCAGACACGTTCAGCAGGTCGAGAGAGCCCAGCTCCTCATCGGTCAAATCGTTGCGGTAAAGGAGCGTCAAAGGATCTCCGATACCTCCGTACGCGAGCCTGTACAGACCGCATACGGCTGATCTCTCGTATATCGAGCGGACATTCTCACTCAGACGACTGATCTCACCGCTTATATCGTCGCGCGTCATCAGCTCTATACTCGCTCTGTCGGGGTTTTTATATCCCGCCTCGCGCGCCGCTTTCAGCGGATCGGCATATGCCGTCATAAGGCGGCAAAAGTCTTTTTCTCTCGGTTTCATACTTCTCCTTTCCGCGATATCATTATTCAAGATATCGCCGCACCGGTTTCACCTATGAGCGTATAAAGAAAAAAGTTGCATAAAACTATGCAACCGAGAAAAAATATTATTGATTTTTGATTTTTCCTAAAACTATCGAAAGGGGTGTCAGTTATATTCAGCACATCATACGAGAGCAACCGTCAGCTGATATCCGAAATGCTGCGCGCGGATGAATGTTTTGACATAATCGAGCGCCATATAGTTATCGCGGGCAAGAAGGCGGTCATCTTCTACATCAACGGACTTATCAAGGACGATATCATGGAAAAGCTGATGGAGTTCTTTTATAACAACACAAGACCCGAGTATCTCATCTCTGCCGAGGAGTTCACCCGCCACTGTGTGCCGTATGTCGAGATCAGTGTGGTAAAAGACGACAGAGAGGTCGTCAAAAACGTCCTCAGCGGCATACCTTGCTTGATCGCCGAGGGCTTCACTGCCGCTATAGCTTTCGATATGCGCACCTATCCCCAGCGCAATACATCTGAGCCCGAGGACGACAAAGTGCTCAGAGGAAGTAAAGACGGCTTTGTCGAGACCGTCATCTTCAACTCGGCGCTGATACGCCGACGCATACGCTCAAGCAACTTTATCACCAAAGCCATGACCGTCGGCAGAGAGAGCAAGAGCGACGTCATCATCTGCTATATGGACAACAAGGTCGATCACAAGCTGCTTCATAATATAACCGATCGAATAAAAAATCTCGATATAGCCAACCTAAGCATGAATCAGCAGAGTCTTATTGAAGCCCTGTATCAAAAGAAGTGGCTCAACCCGTTTCCCAAGATCAAGTATACCGAGCGACCCGATGTAGCCGCGGCAGTTTGCTTAAAGGGCAATATAGTGATACTGGTAGACAACTCTCCCTCAGCTCTGCTGATCCCGACCTCTATCTTCGATGTGCTCGAAGAGGCGGACGACTATTACTTTCCTCCTATCACAGGCACCTATATCCGTATCACAAGATATCTGATAACAATAGTATCGGTGATACTCACCCCGCTGTGGCTGCTCTGCCTGCAAAACCCCGAGCACGTCCCGCCGGTTTTCGCCTTTGTGCTGCATACAGAGCCTGTCAATCTGCCGATATACTGGCAGCTCATCATCATGGAGCTGTGCATCGACGGACTGCGACTCGCAGCTCTGCATACGCCCAGCTCGCTCACCTCTGCTATAGGCATCATCGGTGCGATAGCCTTCAGCCAGTTCGCTATAGACACAGGCTGGTTCACTACGGCAAGCGCGCTGTATGTAGCCTTTGTCACGATAGCCAACTACAGCCAGCCGAACTATGAGCTGGGCTTCTCGCTCAAATATGCCCGCTTCATCCTGCTTACCGCTACCTATATAGGGAACTTCATCGGATTTATCGCGGGCATAGTCATAATCATCGCTCTGTTAGCCTCAAACAAGACTATCAGCGGCAAGAGCTATCTGTACCCACTCATCCCCTTCAAGCCGCAGGAACTGAAGAAGAAGCTCACCAGAACAAGGATGAAACAGGCTAACTCATGAGCAGCCCTACCGTGATAACACTGACGATGATCGCCGTTAGATCCGCCAAAAGCGCCGAAAAAAGCGTATGGCGGATCTTTTTTATACCTGCCGCTCCGTAGTACATCGTAACGGCATAAAACGTTGTCTCGGTAGAGCCTGCCACCACGCTCGCGCATCTGCCCGCAAAGCTGTCGGGACCGCAATCCCGGTATATCCCTGTCAGCAGCGCAGTCGCCCCCGAGCCTGATACAGGTCTCAGCAATCCCATGGGCACAAGCTCGGCAGGAAAGCCCACAGACTCAGCCAACGGGCTTATCAGCTCAGCTATAAAATCCAGAAAGCCGGATGCTCTGAGCGTCCCCACAGCCACAAGCAGAGCTATCATTGTAGGCGCGACAAATCTTACCGTGCCGAAGCCCTCTTTTACTCCCTCGACAAAGCTGTCAAATATATTGATCCTCCTGAACAGTCCGTATACGCAAACCGATGTGATGATGACCGGTATTATCGCTTCCATATCCGCCCCCTTCGCGTAAGCGCCGAGATAAGACGCGATGACATAAGCCCGACAGCCAGAGCGACTGCCGAAGTGATCCATACACATATGATGATATCGAAGGGCTGAGTTGAGCCGTAGCTCTTCCTCAGCGCCGCTACGGTAGCAGGCACAAGCTGGATCGAAGCTGTGTTCATCACCACAAAGGTTATCATGCTGTCGCTCGCGATTTCAGTGCCGCTCCTCTTTCTCAATTCACGCATAGCGTTAAGCCCCGGCGGTGTAGCCGCGTTACCCAGTCCGAGCAGATTTGCGCTGATGTTCACCGATATGTAGCCGAAAGCCTTGCTGTCGGGATCAATATCGGGATATAGCCTCCTTAGCAGCGGCGCCAAAAGCCTCGCCAGCTTCTCTGTCAAGCCGCAGTCCTTGGCTATCCTCATAAATCCCGACCACATACACAGCATACCGCTTATTGATATGAGCAGCTCTACAGCCGATGCCGCCGCCTCGGGTATGCCCGCGCTCAAAGCCGCCATATTTCCGCTCACCAGCGCGTATATGAAGCCTAACGCTATCATCACGCCGAATATGTATGACATAATATCCCCCTCAGTATAATTGCACAAAAACAAGTTGTTTATTTGTATATTATCACTAATATTATAAAAGCTCTGTATTAATCTTGACAAATTTACCTTTATTTGGTAAGATTTCTACATAATACATCACGAAAGGACGTAAAATATGAAGCCTGCAGGATTTCTCTGCAAAATAGACAAACTCGGTCGTGTTGTGATCCCAAAGCCTTTGCGCGCCAAGTATGATCTGCACACCGACGATACTATCGAGCTGTTTACCGAGCCCGACGCCATAGTTATGAAGAAGTACGGCATGAACTGCATATTCTGCGGTAACAGTGAAGATCTGATCGACTTTGAAGGCAAGCCGATATGCTCAGACTGCCTCGAAAAGCTCAAGAATCGCTGATGCCGTTAAACTATCCGTATATTCTCGATCGAAAAGTATTGCTGTATAATATATACCGTTCTATATAATAATTATTCCAACAGGAGGCAAAAATGAAAAGAGAAGATTATATCTCATGGGACGAATACTTTATGGGAGTCGCGCTGTTAGCCGCTAAACGCTCTAAAGACCCCAACACTCAGGTAGGCGCCTGTATTGTCAACAAGAGCAAGCGGATCCTCTCTACAGGCTACAACGGTTTCCCCTACGGTTGCTCTGACGATACCTTCCCATGGGAGCGTGACGGCGAAGATACCAAGTACAAATATGTAGTACACGCTGAGCTCAACGCCATACTCAACTCTCACGGCAAGTCGCTTGAGGGCTCGCGCCTCTATGTTGACCTCTTCCCCTGTAACGAGTGCGCTAAGGCGATCATCCAGAGCGGCATTTCAGAGATAGTATATCTCTATGACAAATATGCTGATACGCCCGAGACTCAGGCGTCAAAAAAGATGCTCAACTCCGCGGGTGTGCGCATGACTCAGCTGCATCTCAACCGCGACACCATCACCATAGATTTCAACCGCAACAAATAATTCACCCAACCAAAAAGTGGGGCTGCCGCACTAAGTGTGCGACAGCCCCTAACCGTTGTCATCCTGAACGAAGTAGAAATGTCATCCTGAGCGAAGTTGAAGGATCTTATAGTGCAATTCATGCAATTACATAATACCAATCATGTGTAATCTGACGGAAAAGTAAGCACTTTAAGATTCTAGCTAAAGCATGGGTGCTGTAAGCCAAATCATAGATTTGGACAGCACCTCATCACTAACGTTCAGAATGACATTTATTCTTTAATGCGACAGCCCCTTATTATATTATTTATGTGAATAGTTGTATCTCTCTATGATCTCGGCGTACTGCTCCTGCACCTTAGGCACGATCTCTTTCCATGTTTTTGCTACATGCTGTCTGGCACCTTCGCTTACCGCTTCCAACAGTCCGTCGGTACCGAATATCGACAGCATCTCGCGGAACATAGCCACCTTGTTTTCACTTGCGGTGAAGCCGGTCTTATTCTTGATCACCGCTTCGGCGGAGTTAGAGCCTTCTGTCAGCAGCGAAGGTACTCCCATAGACGCAGCCTCTCTGACTACCAGCGGAGAGTTATCATAAACCGACGGGAAGAACAGCAGATCGGCGCTGAGGTACATTCCCTTGAGTACCTCACGATCGGCAATTTTGCCGACAAAGTTGACATGCCCGTCCTTGAAATCGAGCGAATCCGCGTATTTGCGTATAGCCTCGCCGTCATAGCCGTTACCTACCAAAAACAGTCTGTAGTCATCGCTGTGGTCATCCAAGAGCTTGAATGTATCCAGCACGAGCTTCAGATTCTTATGCCAGATCAGATGACCGACAAACAGGATGATCTTTTTGCCTGCGGGTATCTTGAACGCCTCTCCCGCCTTAGCTCTCAGCTTATCGGGATCATCCGGCATCTCATAGGTAGTGCCGTTATCCATGACGGTGATATGGCCCCTATATCCGTAGCTGCGCAATGTATCGGCGGTACCCTCCGAGCACGACCAGACGCTGTCAACGCGGTTATAAAAGCTGACGATCCTCGATACTACGATCTTAGCGATAGTCTTAGAACCCGTGATATTGACAACATCGTCATAGTACTTCGAATGAAAGGTCGCGACACAAGGCACACCGATCTTTTTAGCGTATGTAGCCGCGAAAGAGCCTTCAAAAAAAGGACTGTGAGCGTGAAAGATCTGGATATTGCGATTGTTGATGATTTTTCTGATCTTGCTGTCAAACTTAGGCGACGCTATCGAATACTCAGCTATGGGAAAATTGATCGAGCTTGTTCTGAAAACATCATAGCCCAACGTACTGTCGTCATATGTATTCTTAAGCGGGCGAGGTGTCACCACACAACAGTAGCCGGTCTTGTTCATAAGCTCCGCGTAATTATGTACGGTCTGTACAACACCGTCTACGACAGGAAAGTAAGTGTCGTTAAACTGAGCCGATCTGATTGTGTCGGGATTTATCATAGGATATCACCTTTAAACATAACATAGCTAAAGCGGAGCCATCACTCCGCTTTTTTCGCGTTTTTCATTTCTTTTCGTTTAGCTATCAGCTTTTCGGCGCCGTTATAAGCATATATCAGCACGCCGATAATGATGAAAGAATAGTAGCATAAAAGTCGCCACAGCAGCATAGCCCAGAAGGTACCCGAAGTACCGAGGCTCGAGAAAACCATGTAGAACGAGCCTTCTGCCGCGCCGGCGTTACCGGGAGTAGGTATAAGCGATACAGCCGCCTGGATGAACACGCACATGAACAACGCCTCAAAATACCCCATGCGTCCGTCAAAGGTACGCACCATGAAGAACGGCATACTGCACATCGCAAGCTGAAAAACAGTGGATAAAACCAGCAGCTTTATCAGCATACCTCTGTCCGTAGTGATCTTCTTTATATTAGTGCTGTAGTTATTTAGAGAGCGGACCGCCTTCATTATCGCGTGATTAGGCTTTTTGACTATATGCAGCTTAGCGCCGAACCTAACTACAGCGGCAACTATCTTCATAGCTATCTTAGGAGCCGCGCCCGAGATAATGATCATCACGGGTACTACGGTATACGCTACCGCGCCTACATAAGCCGTGATCTTGATTCCGGTAAGTCCGGTAGCGTCAAACGCGCTGTTACCGAAAATGAAAGCGAAGACGCAGAGGATGACAAATCCGAACTGCATAGTAAAGAATCCGCTCAGCGGCATAGCTGACGAAGCGCCGTTGCTGTAGCCGTTAGAATGCAGATAGTATATCTGAAAAGGCTGACCGCCGGCGCCCGATGGAGTGATACAGTCATAGTACTTGCCCAGCGCCGCGGTCGAAAAGGCGTGCCTGACACTGACCTTCTCGCCTAAATGACGCATCATCAAGACATATTTTAATGTCTCACACGCAAGTACGACAACAAGGCACATAACACCGCCGAGCAAGAACAAGATGTTTGTTAATCCGAACTTTTGAGGCGGCGGAGCGTCTTTGGAGAATTCAAGCGACGCTGTATACCAGATCACAGCGGCATTGAGCGCGATAAACAGTATCAAGCCGATGTTCTTAGCCGCCTTATTGCCGCCCTTCGGCTTTTCGGGCGCAGCCTCCGGAGAGCTCTCCATCTCCATTACTTCTTTCAGGAGCTCGGCATTTTCTGCAGCAGTCTTAGCCTTACGCTCAGCTTTGATCTGAGCTTTTTCACCGGCAGTCTTAGCCTTACGCTCAGCTTTGGTCTGAGCTTTTTCACCGGCAGACTTTTTCCTTTTAGCCACAGAGCCTCACTCCTTTCACACACATAACCGTATTATACTATAGATTCAGTTTTTTTGCAAGTAATAATTAGCGCGTCACCGCTTCATAACAAATCAGCTTATCACACGGATTGTTAATATATATGTGACTCACTGTTTATTCTATAACAAAAGACCCCGTCCGAAGACGGGGTCTTAATAACAATATTACTTAATCAATTGATCAAGCGCGCTCTCTCTTGCGAGCGAAGAAGATAACGCCTGCAGCTACGACCATGACGCCGAGCATGATGAAGATCATGTCTTCTGTCTGACCGGTCTGAGTGTTAGAGGCAGAACCGCTCTTAGATGAGCTTGAAGAACCGGAGCCGGAGCCGCTACCTGAACCTGAGCCGGAGCCGCTACCTGAACCTGAGCCGTCACCAGAACCTGAGCCGTCGCCAGAACCTGAGCCGTCGCCAGAACCTGAGCCGCTACCTGAGCCACCGCTGCTCTCGCCGGGCAGAGAGGACTTAGACGCATCCCACTTGGATGACCAGTCAGTCTTATCGCCTGTACCGTCGTTTGCGCCGGTTTCCGCAGCTTCTTTGATAGCCTTCTCGACATCACTCTTATTCAGACCGAGAGCCGCAGCTGTCTCGTCGATAGTGGTCTGAGCGTCTTTGTTGTTGAAGCCAAGAGCGTTTGTAAGGCTCTGAGAACCCTTGCTGGCGAGGAAGTTGACCATCATCTGATAAGCAGAGGTTGTGCTGGGGATAGAGTCGCCGACGATATTACCGAGAGAAGTGATCTGCTTGATAGAACCTAAAGAAGAACCCTTCCAAGCAGCTTTCATGCTCTTCTTGTTGGAGTCAACAGCGTTCTCGATCTTGTCATCGGGATTGGGAACATAAGCTGTATCGCCGAAGCAACTGGAGTTGAAGAGCAGATCGGCGGTCTGAGCTGTTGTATCAAGATTCTCAAAGATGATACCGTACTCGTGACCTTCCTGTACGCCTGCTTCCTTAGCATTGAACGCCCAAGTATCGCCGTCG
>CACYSI010000007.1 GCA_902776975.1 uncultured Ruminococcus sp. | reverse complement strand
TCTGCCTCTTTCCGGAAAGATATGCAGATGAGCGAGAGAGCCTTGAACAAGGCTTTTCAAATGAAGATAGATTTAATCACTGGTTCGAAACAGAACTTTAGAATTAGTTTCTATATGAATCAAATAGCGTCATCTTATCACGTGCAAACTGATTGTTCAAAAATACATAGTTAAACTCATGAACCAGCTTTATATTTTTCAGTCCAAATTCAGTCAATTCCTCATGTTTATTCAGTACAGCTTTATACGCAAATGTGATTCCATTAACAGCCTTTAGCACATCCATCATTAGCCCGAAATTGCTAATTGTCGAAACCTTAGTAAAATCTTCAATAACATGATTTTGACCTGATATAATATCTTCGAAAATTTGTCTTGTTCCTGAACCCTCTTCTCTGATAATTAGATGTTGATCCAAAATATCAGCTATTGGAATTTGCTTCCCAGCAAAGGGATGATTCTTACTGCAAATACCGACAAATGGTTCATTGCGTAAAATCGAATAACCATATTTATTCCTGTCAAAATTACCTTCAATCAGTGCAAAATCAATTGTGCCATTATCAATTTGTTTCAGCAAATTTTCTGTATTATCAATAAAAACAGAGAGTGTATTATCCTTTTCCATCGTATACTTTGCTACCTGTTTTGATATTACAAATTCTCCAATTGTTTTGGTCGCCCCCATTTTGATATTACATCCTTTTTTGTGATGTAATTTTAATCGTAAATTATCTTCCTCATAAAGCAAATTTTCTGCATAACTTCGCAACACTTCCGCCTCAGGCGTACGAGACAATACCCTCTTATTGTAAACAAATAATTTACACCCATAATCCCGCTCCAATAACTTAATTTGCGATGTAACGGCCGGTTGTGTTAGGTTCAGTTCTTCTGCGGTTTTTCTATAATTCATAAGTTCATATAGTTTTAAAAATGTGACCAATTTGGCATCTATCATAATCGCCCCCATGTCAATAAATTAATTTTATCTATTCATAAATATCAATAATTAGATTTTATATTATTTTCATGCTATAATCAATCAGAAATATTTAATAATAGAGGTAATGTATATGAACAAAACAGTTAATGCTATTCGAAACAATATTATTGGTATCCTTGTGTGTCTTATAATTGCTATCCCATCTTGGTTCTTAGGGAAAAAATTTCCAATTATCGGTGGCGCAGTAATTGCCATTCTTGCCGGAATGATCATTACCATGTTCTGGAATAATAAAGGTATCGCATCCTCAGGAATAAAATTCACTTCTAAATACATTCTGCAGCTTGCGGTTATTCTTCTTGGTTTTGGATTAGATTTAAATGTTATCCTTGAAACCGGTAAACAATCCTTGCCAATTATTATATGCACTATTTCTACTTCGCTAATCGTTGCCTGGCTTATGCACAAGGTTATGAAAATCCCCGGTAATATCTCAACACTCATAGGCGTTGGCTCATCTATATGCGGTGGTTCTGCAATTGCGGCAACAGCTCCTGTAATTGATGCAGATGATGATGAAGTCGCTCAGGCAATCTCTGTTATCTTTTTCTTTAATGTACTTGCCGCTTTACTATTTCCAATCTTCGGTAAATTAATAGGATTTGATACGACAAGCGGAGAAGCATTTGGTATCTTTGCCGGAACAGCTGTAAATGATACTTCTTCTGTTACAGCTACAGCATCTACCTGGGACAGCATGTGGGGCCTTGGCTCTCAAACCCTTGATAAAGCCGTCACTGTAAAGCTCACGCGTACTTTAGCAATCATCCCTATCACTTTGGTGCTAGCCATAATAAAGGCACACAAAGCTAAATCTGCTAGCAAAAGTGATAATGGATTCAGTTTTAAAAGATCCTTTCCTTTTTTCATCGTATATTTTATTATTGCTTCGCTTATCACAACAGTTGCATTAAATTTCGGTGTTTCAGGTGATGTTTTTACTCCACTCAAAGAATTAAGCAAATTCTGCATAATAATGGCAATGGCCGCAATTGGGCTAAATAGTAATATTGTAAAACTCATTAAGTCCGGCGGAAAACCCATTTTACTTGGGGCATGCTGTTGGACTGTTATCACCCTCGTAAGCCTAATCATGCAGCAACTGCTTGGAATCTGGTAAGTTCATCACAAAAAATGCTTTTCAATTTCTGAATAGCAAAGGAAGAAATCAGAAATCTGTCCAGGAGATACATGAGCAGAGAGCCATCTACCAAATTGACTAGCATTAGTTTCTTTTTTGTCAAACATGCTTTCTTCCTCCTTTGAACAAATTTCCTAAATACAAAAGGTACAAAAACCTATATTTAGGTTTATTTTACCATATTATCTGTCAAATAAGCAATAAGGAACGAGAAAATTATATAATTTTTTTGAAATTGGTCATCAAATGAAATGAGAGTTGCTAGAGAAAAAAGAGAGAGTTACTATCTGTATAAAAATCCTTTATTCATATAA
The DNA here is from genome assembly GCA_902776975.1 of uncultured Ruminococcus sp. Lineage (GTDB taxonomy): Bacteria > Bacillota > Clostridia > Oscillospirales > Acutalibacteraceae > Ruminococcoides. The sequence continues at coordinate 38,818 of CACYSI010000007.1, read as the reverse complement.
ACCTGTATTTATTTGGATTATGCTTGAATTAAAGCCTACGATACCCCTTGCTCTTTGGAAGACATTTGTCAAGGAATGATTAATTTCTACTCCAGTCGTTTGAAGAAAGGATTAGTTGCAGAAAAATCGGATAGTATTTTTTCAGGAGAGACCTATGATTATTCCAAAGCAAAGCAAGTAATAAAAAGCAATCCTTCCATTCCGTATATCAAATATAAGTTTGGCGCCAATGAATTGTATATTGGCAAAGGACTAATTAGTGTTCTGAATTATTTGGAGCAAAAATATGATATTGATTTTAATGCGTTAGCAAAAAAGAAATGATTACTTCTGAATATATGTAACGATTTCTGCTGTTTATGTAAAAATATATTCGGTCTTTCTGACAAGCAGTATTTGCTGAACAGAAAAACATTCTACCCAGCGACCGCATTTTCACGCATCGACCTAAAACCCTCTTTTATCGACCGCATATAAAACGAAAGCCCACCCGGACGCCGATTTCACGGCAAAAAAGGGTGGGTTTTGAGCACATTTGAGGGGGAATATAGGCCTGTTTTAGCGGGGCAAAAGTGTAAGGAACGGCTTAATTAAGCCATTTTTAGACAAAAAACGACACCGTCGATGACGTATCAACGGTGTTGTTAATGTTTGGAACTAGAGATGGGACTTGAACCACTAAGATACAATAATTTCAACTTGTAAACACTGCCTAATGACTCTTCTCTGGTTAGCTACAGATCCATATCCCTTATTACCAAGAAAAGCGAAGAAACTAAAATAATAACATGAAATAAACTGCTTTCGCCTATTACTCGACTATGCATAATAATCTCGATCTTAATGGCACTTGGATACCGTAAAACTATTTCATGCGATAATGCATCACTCATGCTACATATTTGCTGCGGTTGGGCTTAATCTTTGTTAATGCGTGGTAATTTTTACTTTTTAAGGTTGCAAGATTGCAAGGCTGCAAGTGGGTGTACGGGTTTGCAATCTTACATTTCCATCATACCCAAGAATAGATTTGACAAATCTCATTTTTAGAGCTAATATCAAGACAGCGAAAAAATGGAGGTGAAAACGAATGAAAGGCGTTATTTACGCACGGTACTCTTCCGACAACCAAAGGGAAGAAAGTATCGAAGGACAGCTCCGTGAATGTAAAGCTTTTGCAGAGAAGAATGATATTCAGATAATTGAGACCTATATCGACAGAGCTCTGTCGGCAAAGACAGATAACCGTCCTGCTTTTCAGAAAATTATCAGCGACAGTGCGAAAGGGCAGTTTGACGTTGTCATCGTATGGAAGCTCGACCGATTCGCGAGGAACCGTTATGACTCGGCACATTATAAAGCTATCCTGAAACGCAATAATGTCCGCGTCATATCCGCTACCGAAGTGATCTCACAAGGTCCCGAAGGTATCATTCTTGAATCCTTACTGGAAGGCATGGCGGAATACTATTCCGCAGAGCTGGCTGAAAAAATCATCCGAGGAATGACGGAAAATGCTTACAAGTGCAAGTTCAACGGAGGAGCGATCCCGTTCGGATACTATATTGATGACGAGCGACATTTTCAGATAAAAGAAGAAGAGGCTGCTGTTGTGCGCGAGGTATTCAAGCTATATAATGGCGGTATGACTTTAAAGCAGGTAGCCGATCATCTGAACAGCAAAGGGATTCGTAGCCGTCGGGGAACAACCTATAAGGTATCATCTGTGTCAAAGATGATTTCAAACAGACGGTACATGGGTGAATACCGATTCCGCGAAATCGTGATCGAAAACGGTATCCCTGCAATCATTTCGAAGGATGAATTTGAAGCAGCGAACAACCGATTAGCCGGCAACAAAAGAGCTCCTGCCAAATTCAAAGCAAAAGCCGATGATGAATACATCCTGAGCACAAAACTCTATTGCGGAAAGTGTATGTCATTTATGATCGGTGAAAGCGGCACAAGCCGTAGGAATATCACTTATCGGTATTACAAGTGCTCATCGGCAAAGCTCAAAAAAGGCTGTGATAAAAAGCCTGTCAAGAAAGACGCCATAGAAGATGTTGTAATTGATCAGATTCAAAAGATCATCTGGGATGACGAACTGATAGATGAAATCGCAGGAACCGTGATAACGGTTCAGAATCAGGGCGGCAGTGAAATACCGATCCTTACAAAACAGCTTTCAGACACCGAGAAAAGTATTGCCAACATCATGAAGGCTATTGAGATGGGTGTTGTCACCGAAACCACAAAAGATCGTTTGCTTGAACTGGAAGGTCAAAAGAAAGAGCTTGAATACCAAATAGCAACAGAAAAGATAAAACGACCGACGCTCACAAAAGAGCAAGTCATCCAATGGCTTAAGCACTTCAGAGAGCTCGATCCCAAAAATCCAAAGTACAGAAAGCGCCTGGTCGATAGCTTTGTTAACGCAATAATTCTCTACGATGATAAAATCGAGTTTTACTTTAACTTCAAGTACGGCGCTACAGTCCTCAAAAAAGATGATTTAGAAAAAGGTTCGGATTTATTCGCCTTAACTCCACCATTGATAATAGCAGGGAGTACCTTGACGGTACTCCCTGCTATTATCATTTGACCGACCAGTGGACGATGGCGGGAATCGAAGACAAAAATGATACAGTGTATCATTTTTAATGAGAGCGTAGGCACGACTTGTGACAGGAGGTGTCGCTCCGAAGACGATATCACCGTAACCGTCAAAGAAAACTTACGCCATCTCTACCCTGATCAAATTATACAAGCAAAGTGGAGATGGCGGGAATCGAAGGCGGGTGTGCACGATCGAGTCGGATCGTACAGATCACCTTGCCTTTTTACCTTAGTTCTGATATAATTGCATCAACCGATATGTATGTAACACCCAAAGCAAATCAACTGCTGTTTTTTCATCAGAATCACGCTTTTTGCCTTAATCCGTACTGATTAATCAAAGTACAGGAAATGAGGGGTTTTATGAAAAAAATACTATCCGTTTTCGCGATCTGTATCACAATGGCGATGATACTTTCTCTTGAGGGATGCTCCGCCGCGCCCGAAAAGAAAGAAGAACCGACTGTCGCCGCCGAGCAAACCTATGCCGAGAGGCTGCAAAGCTGTAAAAAGCAGATAGAAGCGATCACAGATTTCAAGCCGGACGCAGTGCTCGTACTCGGCACAGGCTTAGGTGACTTCGCGGACACGCTCGACGTTAAGAAAAAGATCGCCTACAAGGATATCGACGGCTGGCCGGTCTCTACCGCGCCTAACCACGCCGGTAATCTGATATTCGCTGAGTATAACGGACTCAAGCTGGCTGTTATGCAGGGCAGGGTGCACTATTATGAGGGTTACTCTATGCAAGAGGTCGTACTGCCGATGAGAGTCCTTCATTTGCTCGGAGCAAAAACGGCGATCATCACAAACGCCGTCGGCTCGATGAATCCCGAATTCAAGGTCGGTGAATTTGTCTGCTTGAATGATCAGATCACCTCGTTCGTCCCCTCTCCCCTCGTCGGAAAGAACGATGAAGATTTAGGCGAGCGTTTTATCGGGATGACAGATGTGTTTGACAAAGATATGCAAAATACTGTCTTGAATATCGGCAAAAATAAGGGAATACCTGTACACAGCGGAGTATTCGTACAGGTGTCCGGTCCTCAGTTTGAGACACCAGCCGAGATCAAAATGTATCGCTCACTGGGCGCCGATACTGTCGGTATGAGTACGGGAGCGGAGGTCATCGCCGCAAGACACATGGGCATGAAGGTCTGCGTCATCAACGCTGTTTCAAATATGGCGGCAGGAATGGAAGAAGATGGATTCTCTCAGGATTCGATCGAGGATAATATGGATACCGTATCAGATAGCTTCAAAACACTTATCAACGGGCTGCTGGATGATCTGTCTGAATAACACTGTAAATGCAGATGTCTTTTTAATATAGAAAATAATAGAAAATAATTATCAAATAAGCAAAATACAACATCAAAAGAACACGACTCCGCCGCGGTATGCAGCGGAGTCGTGTTATATATCAGCGATATTATTAATCAACCAATAACATTATTGATCCTTGGGCAGCTTAGGTACTTCTGTTTTTTTCAGAAAGTATCCGAGTCCTTTGATGATATGACCGTTGGTGAGCTCTACAAAAGCCTGCGCAAAGTTGTACGGAAAGGTGATTCCCGTCTCCATCGTCAAAGAGCGCGGAGAGTTGCTCTCGAGCATTTTTCTCATAAACTGCGCGCCCTTGATACTGTTGTCTTTTTCGGGACCGTCCGGGAGCTTTCGAGCCTGCTTTTCCATTTTTTTCGGCACCGACATTGCGAAGTCGAACAGTCTGCGGCCGATAAATGTTTGACGAAGATCGGTAAAGCGCGACTCAAGTGTGACCGGATACTTTTTGGGTTCTTCAGGCACTATGTAGGTATCGGGATAAACCGTATCGTCAAGCGGTTCGGGAGTTATCTCGACCGTTTTGCTCTCTCCCGGCTCAAGACCGACCTTAGTAAAGCCCCTGAGCTCGCCGTCGATAAACAACTGAGCGACCTCAGCGCTGAAGCGATCTCCGGTATTGGTGACGGTCTCGCGATAAATGCCGCCGTCTTTCACCCATCCGGAGTGCTCAAAGGCAGTATAACTCAAGCCGAATCCGAACGGACAGCGAACAGGGATATTATGCTTATCATAATAACGATACCCTACCTCAGTGCCTTCAGCGTAAACCTCTGTAAGCTTCTTGCCGAAGGTCTGCGCGCCCGGAACATCCTCATATCGCATTGGCCATGTTTCGGCGAGCTTACCGGAAGGATTCTTCTCTCCAAACAGCAGCTGAGTGACTGCGGTACCTCCGTTCTGACCCGGCAGATACATATTGAGGATGGCGTCAACCTTATCAAAAAACGGAAGTTCTACCGGCGAACCTGTGAACAGAACGACAACGACTCTTTTGCCGCTGTCGCACAGCTTGTCGATCAGATCAAGCTGATCCTGCGGCAGTCGCATATTTTCACGATCTTCGCCCTCTGACTCATACTCATCCGTCAGACCGGCGAACACGAGAACGGTGTCGCACTCTTCAAGAGAGCAGCTCAATATCCCTCTCTCTCTGAAAACATCCGCCGTCGTAGTTACCATAGTAGGATTTATCATGGAGCTTCCCGCGCCCTGATAGCGCATGCTTTCAAACATATCGCCTGCTATATGCAGCTTTTCGGTACCATTTAACGGAAGCGCCCCGTTGTTTTTCATCAGCACGGCACATTCGGCGGCAAGCTCAGCCGCCAGCTCATGATGCGCCTTCTGATCCAAGGGCGCGGTATCCGCTGGCTTAACATACTTATCGACCCATTTAAGGATATTTCGGCACGCTTTATCAAGAGCCTCAATCGGGAGCGAGCCGTCCTCTATGCCGTCGAGTATCCATCTGCGGCAGATCGCGGTATCTCCGGGCATTTCGATATCCAGTCCGGCTTTAAGCCCCGCTACCCTGTCGTGAGTGGCTCCCCAGTCGGTCATCACGACGCCGTCAAAGCCCCATTCGTCACGCAACACATCCGTGAGAAGCCACTTGTTTTCGGAACAATAAACTCCGTTGATCTGATTGTACGCGCACATCAAGGCTGAAGGCTCGGCTTTTTTTACTACATATTCAAAGGGTTTCAAATAGATCTTGCGGATAGTGTTTTCGGACGCGACGGAGTTGCCCATGAAACGGAAGTTTTCGCTGTTATTCAAAGCAAAATGCTTAACCGATACACCGACGCCCTGACTCTGTATGCCCTCAACCTCAGCCGCCGCCATAACACCGGCAAGCAAAGGGTCTTCGCTGAAATACTCAAAATTGCGTCCGCATAAAGGATTGCGTTTGATATTTACACCCGGACCGAGCAGAGTATGGACGCCGTAATGACGGCACTCGCGCGCTATCGCCTCACCCATCCTGCGTGTGACTTGGGGATCCCAGCTTGACGCGGTCGCGGCGGCAGTCGGAAAGGCTGTAGCAGGCTCCGACATACTGACGCCGTTATCTCCTCCGCCGATCTGTTTGCGCAGTCCGTGAGGACCGTCCGACATACACAGACTCGGGATGCCGAGCCGCGGGATCGGATTGGTGTACATAAAGTCCGTTCCTGAGACCAACGCCGCCTTTTCTTCGACTGTCATTTCTCTGATCAGTTTTTCTATATCCATGATGACCCCTTTTCGTAAGATTTTTATTCATGATAGCATTGTTTATATCTGTCTGTCAACATAAAGCGGTTTTCCGTCTGTCAAAATGAAACAACAATATTTATAAAAACGTGAAAACAACTTCTACGTCAGCGCTCATCTTTACACACTTCGTACAATTATAACAGGTATCATTCCAAGATTCGATCTGTATGCCGAACGAGATTATGATCTCGTTATCGTTTTACGGTTGCATAATAATACTCAACCGTCAAGCTCATATGCTCATTATCGGAGAGGTAATAAACAGAAAGGAATGATATATATGAGCATAGCGAGCGAGATCACACGGATCAGCACCAACATAGCAGACGCCTATGAGGCCTGCGAAGCAAAAGGCGCGCTCATGCCTGCCGCCGCAAGAAGAAAAAGCGCGGCTCTGTACGACACGGTGCTGAGCATACCGAGCCGCGCAGAAGCTCCGAAAAAAGCTATCAACATCTATGACTATGACGGTACCCGACTCCTGAGCGTAGATACTCCCGCAGAGCTTGCGCAAGTTGATCAGTCCGACATAGCGCCTTATCACAAAGGGCTGCGGTTCGGCGGCTTTAATCATACTATCGAGGAGATATCATCGTGTTACCGCAAATACGGCAGGTGTGACGTAGGAGTCATCTATACTACCGAGGACGGCAACGGAGGCCATCCGACAAGGCTGTATCTGTCTTTACCCAACAGTGTGAATCTTTCTCCCACACTGTTTTTGCAGATATCCGACGGCAGTTTGACTGTCGACTGGGGCGACGGCTCAGCTCCCGACGTCATATGTGAATCGGGCAGCAGTTATGTCAATATCACTCAAGGGCATACATATGCTGTCGCGGGCGATTATGTGATATCCCTGCTGTTCAGCGGTGAGGGAGGATATATCCTCGGACAGGGCGCGACGGCGACTACCGTCTTAGGCGATTATGAGCTTATATACGCGAGCTACCTGATCAAAGCCGAGATAGGAGCTTACTGCGCGCTGAACACAAACGCCTTCAGACAGCATAAATCTCTGCGGGATGTCGTCATAACCGAAGGATTAACATCTTTGCCGAGAAGCGCTTTTCAAGCGTGCTACAGCTTAAGATGTCTTATTCTGCCCAACGGGATCAGCGCTGTAGGAACAGCCGCGCTGAGCACTTTGTACTCATTATCATCAGTCAGTCTGCCTCCGTCTTTGACCGAAATACAAACCTCAGCTTTTGCCGCTTCTTTTTTGATCGATATGATACTGCCGGATGGTTTAGTCACTATAGGAGGTTCGGCTTTTTCAAACGTGAGCGGTTTGACTTTTATCGCACTCCCGGACAGCGTTACAAGTATCGGAGCTTCGGCGTTCAACGGCTGCTCGAATTTGAAAATACTTGATATGACAGATTACACAGAGCCGTCGTCTGTACCTGCCCTTGCCAACACAAGAGCCTTAAGCGATACCGCTCTGAGCGAGATATGGATGAGCAGCGCCGAGATGAAAGCGGCGTTCTCGGCGTCTGCCAACTGGAGCTCGTACTCAAATATATTTACTGTCAAATAACACTTGTCCGAAAGCTGTACCGTAATATAGGCTCAAACAGAGAAAAAACAGGTCAGAGATTATCCCGATATTTTCCGGAATCAGCATATCATACTACGTTCTTTGTGAAAAATATATAACATACAGCGTTTATTTCTCATCATATTATCAATTGATTTATCGCCGACATTGGTGTAAACTATTATCAAACGAATAAATCAATATGTTCATTCATTGATTTGGGAGGTAAACCATGCTGACAGAATACAAGATCAAAACCAGAAACCCCGAGCTGTTCCTGCGTGTACAAAAGGGACATTTCGCTACCATGCACAGCCACACCAACTACTATATAGACGTTACCACGCAGAAGTTCCGTATGTCAGAGGCTAAAGCCGTAGCTAAGGAGATAGTGTCCTTCTACCGCACCAACACCGTGATCGACACGATAATCTGCCTCGACGGTACAGAGGTCATAGGCGCCTTTGTCGCCCAGGAGCTGACAGAAGCCAACTTCATGAATATGAACGCTCACCAGACAATATACATCCTACCACCCGAATATATAGGCAACGGTCAGATGGTCTTTCGCGATAACACAAGCCCGATGATAATCAACAAGCATGTGCTTATCATAGCCGCGTCGGTAACTACCGGCAAGAGCGCTCTCACCGCTGTAGACGCCGTAAGATACTACGGAGGTCATGTGGTCGGAGTATCATCTATTTTCGCGACGGTATCCGAGTGCGACGGTATTCCGGTAACCTCTATCTTCAATCCTCACGATCTCGAGGGCTACGAGAGCTTCAAGCCCAACCGCTGCCCCATGTGCCGAAACGGAGAGAAGCTGGAGGCGCTGGTCAACAGCTACGGCTGTTCTAAACTCTGATTAATAACTAAGGCAGGGATGCGCAAAACTTGCGTTCCCTGCCTTTTTCGATCATATACTCACCGATATCTCGCCTGAGTTGAGAGTCTTTCGCTCACCTTCTATATCAACTACCAATCCGCCGCCGCAGTCTATATCGACAGCAGTGGCGGTCATTTGTTTGCCGTCAAGCACAAAGGTAACTTTTCTGCCGAGACATAGGCTCCGATTTTTATATTTTTCCAATAAAGAATTATTGCTTAAATCATTATAATAATCTATCAACCTGTCAACTATATCCGCGCACAGTCTCTCGGGCGCTATATCTCCGATGCTGCCGGCGATATCGGCTATATCCGAGGGGAAGTTCTCCGTGTTGAGATTTATACCTATTCCGATGATGATCGCGGTCGGTTTATTATCCCTGTCACCGATAAGCTCAGCAAGTATGCCGGCGACCTTTTTACCTGATATAAAAATATCGTTGACCCATTTTATCTGTGGATCTTTACCGCTGAGCGTCTCTACCGCCTCGCATACCGCTACCGCCGCCGCGCAGGTTATGAACTGTATATCGCCGAACGAAGCTCTGAAAGGCAGTGAGAGCGTCATATACAGCCCCGTATCCACGGGGGAATAAAAGCTGTGACCTCTCCTGCCTCTGCCCGCAGTTTGATGAGCCGCGGCATACAGATGGACGCCGCGGTCGATATCCGCTCTGCGCCGTGACTCGGTGTTGGTGGAGTCGATGCTGTCGTAAATATGCAGAGAAACAGGATTATTCAGATTTTTTAAGATTTTTTCTTGTGAAAGCGGCATTTTATCGGCTTCTTTCTCAATAATACGTTAAGTGATACCAAAAATACGCAAAAGCGTCGAAACTATTGTGAAATATATATAAATCCCCGTGGATGATACGCTTATAAACATTAAACGCTGTCGGGTGTTTCTCGCTTATACTTAGAACAAAGAATTTTGATTTATAATTGCAAATCAGAAAAATAAGCAAGTTTTTTCGAAAATTCGTCAAAAAAATGTTGACAAGCTTGACCAAATGATTTAGAATATTAAAATGTATCATTATGGGAATATATACGCCTTGCGATTTGTACGGATTTTTCGACAAAGTATATTATCAAAGTTCGTGCGTTTTGTCAATAGGTAAAATGAAAACAATCTTGTTACCGTTACTCGTACTGTGTAGCTGAGCAGATCTTTTCATTATTATATATTCCGATGAACTTATCAAAAAGAAGGAGTGATGCGCTTTTGGTTAATGTCAAAGACGTAAAATTAGGCAAAGCTGAGCGTAAGAGCTTCGGCAAAATTGAAGACGTCATCAGTATGCCGAACCTTATCGAGATCCAAAAGAAGTCCTACAAATGGTTTTTGGACGAGGGTCTGAAAGAAGTTTTCAAGGATGTTTCGGGTATCAACGACTACCAAAACAACCTTGTGCTTGACTTCATCGACTACACTCTCGATGTAGAGCATCCCAACTACTCGGTGATCGAGTGTAAAGAGAGAGACGCGACATACTCCGCCGCGATGCGTGTTACCGCCCGTCTGCTCAACAAAGAAACAGGCGAGATCAAAGAGAGCAACGTCTTCATGGGTGAGTTCCCGCTGATGACAGACTCAGGCACCTTCGTCATCAACGGCGCCGAGCGTGTCATCGTATCACAGCTCGTCCGCTCTCCCGGCGTTTACTTCAAGATGGAGCACGACAAGACCGGTAAGGAGCTGTTCTCCTCAACCGTCATCCCTAACCGCGGCGCTTGGCTCGAATACGAGAACGACGTCAACGACGTTTTCTATGTTCGTATAGACAAGAACCGCAAGCTGCCCATCACAGTCTTCCTCAGAGCTTTGGGTCTCGGCACCGACGGCGATATCATCGAGATGTTCGGCGACGACAAGCGCATCAAAGCCACCTTTGAGAAAGACGGCTGCAAGAGCGTAGAGGACGGTCTGATCGAGGTATACCGCAAGCTGCGCCCCTCGGAGCCTCCGACTATCGAAAGCGCTCAGACTCACATCAACAACCTCTTCTTTGACCCGAGACGGTACGACATGAGCCGTGTCGGCAGATATAAGTATAACAAAAAGCTGAATCTCGCGGGCAGGATCACCGGTCATGTGCTGACTCAGCCGGTCATCGCTCCCCGTACGGGCGAGGTGCTGGCTCAGCGCGGCGACACGGTATCACGCGAGAAGGCGGCAGAGATAGACAACGCGGGCGTAAAGTTCGTATACATCGCCGCCGAGGACGGTCACGAGATCAAGGTTCTGTCCAACGGCATGGTAGATATCAACGCTTATGTCGACTTTGACTGCGCTCCCTTAGGAGTCAAAGAGAGAGTATCCTTTGACGTACTTTGTGAGATACTCGACTCCTGCGAGAGCGAAGAGCAGCTGAAAGCGGAGATAGAGCGCCGCGCCGGCGAGCTCGTACCCAATCACATCACCACCGACGATATCTTCGCTTCGGTAAACTATATGAACTGTCTCGCCGAGCATATCGGCGTCACAGACGACATCGACCATCTGGGCAACCGCCGTATCCGCTGCGTAGGCGAGCTGCTCCAGAACCAGTTCCGGATCGGCTTCAGCCGTCTTGAGAGAGTCATCCGCGAGCGTATGACTCTGCAGGCGCAGGATCCCGAGGCTCTGTCGCCCGCTTCACTGATCAACATCAGACCCGTGACAGCGGCTATCAGAGAGTTCTTCGGCTCCTCTCCCCTCTCACAGTTCATGGATCAGACCAACCCCCTCGCTGAGCTGACTCACAAAAGACGTCTTTCGGCTCTCGGTCCCGGCGGTCTGAGCCGAGACAGAGCGGGATTTGAGGTTCGTGACGTACACTACACCCACTACGGACGTATGTGTCCTATCGAGACCCCCGAAGGTCCCAACATCGGTCTGATCTCTTACCTCGCAACCTTCGCGAGAGTCAACGAATACGGCTTTGTTGAGGCTCCCTTCCGCAAGATCGACAAAGAGACCGGCGTAGTCACCAAAGAGGTCGTCTACATGACAGCCGACATGGAGGACGAGTTCAGAGTAGCTCAGGCTAACGAGCCGCTCGACGCCGAAGGTCACTTCATCAATAAAAAGGTAGTCGGACGTCATAAGGACGAGTTCGTAGAGCTCAACGCCTCAAAGTTCGATTACATGGACGTATCTCCGAGAATGGTCGTATCCGTCGCTACGGCGATGATCCCCTTCCTCGAGAACGATGACGCGAACCGCGCTCTGATGGGCTCCAACATGCAGAGACAGGCTGTACCGCTCATGGTCACCGAGTCTCCGATCGTAGGTACCGGTATGGAGTACAAGGCGGGCACCGACTCCGGCGTATGCGTACTCGCCGAGGATGACGGTACCGTAATGAGCGTTGACGCTAACCATATCACCGTTCAGTATGACAACGGTAAGGTCAAGGAACATGAGGTCATCAAGTTCCTGCGCTCTAACCAGGGAACCTGCATCAACCAGATCCCCGTAGTAGACCGCGGACAGCGCGTTTCCAAGGGCGAGGTCCTCGCCGACGGTCCCGCCACAAAGAACGGCGAGATCTCTCTGGGTAAGAACGCTCTTATCGGCTTCATGACCTGGGAAGGCTACAACTACGAGGACGCTGTACTGATCAACGAAAAGATGGTACGCGACGACGTATATACATCCATCCATATAGAAGAATACGAGATCGACGCCCGTGATACAAAGCTCGGACCCGAAGAGATCACCCGCGACATCCCCAATGTCGGCGAGGATATGCTCAAGGATCTGGACGAAAACGGTATCATCCATGTAGGCGCCGAGGTCCACGCCGGCGATATCCTCGTAGGTAAGGTAACACCCAAGGGCGAGACCGAGCTTACAGCCGAGGAGCGCCTGCTGAGAGCTATCTTCGGCGAGAAAGCGCGCGAGGTCAGAGACACCTCTCTGCGCGTACCTCACGGCGAGAGCGGTATCGTAGTAGACGTAAAGGTATTCACCCGCGAGGACAGCCGCGATGAGCTGCAGCCCGGCGTAAACAAGGTAGTACGCTGCTATCTGGCTCAGAAGCGCAAGATCTCCGTAGGCGATAAGATGGCGGGACGTCACGGCAACAAGGGCGTTGTCTCCCGCATACTGCCCGTTGAGGATATGCCCTTCCTGCCCGACGGCACACCACTCGATATCGTACTCAATCCTCTGGGCGTACCTTCCCGTATGAACATCGGTCAGGTGCTTGAGGTCCACCTCGGCTACGCCTGCAAGGCGCTGGGCTGGAAGATCATGACGCCTGTATTTGACGGCGCTCACGAGCAGGATATCTTTGAGCTCTTTGAGCAGATCAAGGATAAGGACGATTATCCGGATATGCGCGGTCAGACCGGCATCGACTTCGGCGAGTGCTTCCGCCGCAACGGTATCTCCATGGAGTGTAAGACCCGTCTGCGCGACGGCAGGACCGGCGAGCTCTTCGATAATCCCGTAACGGTCGGATATATGTACTACTTAAAGCTGCATCACCTCGTAGACGACAAGATCCACGCTCGTTCTACAGGCCCCTACTCTCTGGTCACTCAGCAGCCTCTGGGCGGTAAGGCTCAGTTCGGCGGACAGCGTTTCGGAGAGATGGAAGTATGGGCTCTCGAGGCTTACGGCGCGGCTTACACCCTGCAGGAGATCCTGACAGTCAAGTCCGACGACGTTGTCGGCAGAGTCAAGGCTTATGAGTCTATCGTAAAGGGTCAGAACATCCCCACACCGGGCATCCCCGAGTCCTTCAAGGTTCTTATCAAAGAGCTGCAGTCGCTCTCGCTCGACGTTCGCGTACTCAACAACGCAGGCGAAGAGATAGACCTCAAGCAGCACTTCGACGAGGATGACGATATACCCGTAGCTACCGACGAAGATGAGACCCTCAACGAGGATCAGGTAATGACCACCATGGACGGCTACCTGCTCGACGAGGATCAGGACGAAGAGGGCAATATGTTTGACGAGTCATCTATCTACGAGGATCAGGACGATATGCTCGACTATGATGACTACGGCTCAGATGAAATATAAGTAAGGAGGGGCTGAAATGGATAATAACGTTTTTGATTCAATAAAAATCGGTCTTGCTTCTCCCGATCAAATAAGAGAATGGTCTTACGGCGAGGTAAAAAAGCCTGAGACGATCAACTACAGAACCTTAAAACCCGAGCGCGACGGTCTTTTCTGCGAGCGCATCTTCGGACCTACCAAGGACTGGGAGTGCCACTGCGGAAAGTACAAGCGCATCCGCTTTAAGGGCAAAATATGCGACCGCTGCGGCGTTGAGGTCACCCGCGCCAAGGTAAGACGCGAGCGTATGGGTCACATCGAGCTCGCCGCTCCCGTATCGCACATCTGGTACTTCAAGGGTATCCCCTCGAGGATCTCCCTCATGCTGGATATCTCCCCCCGTACACTTGAGAAGGTACTGTACTTCTCATCCTATATCGTCATCGATCCGGGCGACGCCCGCGAGCTGTCTAAGATGCAGCTCCTCTCCGAGCAGGATTACCGCGATATGAGAGAGAAGTATGAGGATGACTTCAAGGCAGGCATGGGCGCCGAGTCCATCCGCGAGCTGCTCGCCGAGATCGACCTCGAGGCTCTCTCGGCAGAGATCAAAGAAGAGCTCGAGAACTGCTCAACATCTCAGAAGAGAGCCCGTCTCTCAAAGAGACTTGAAGTAGTAGAGGCGTTCAGACTTTCCGGCAACCGTCCCGAGTGGATGATTATGGAAGTCCTGCCCGTTATCCCGCCCGATATCCGTCCTATGGTACAGCTCGACGGCGGACGCTTCGCGACCTCCGACCTCAACGATCTGTACAGACGCGTCATCAACCGTAACAACCGCCTCGCGAGGCTCCTTGAGCTCGAGGCTCCCGATATCATCATCCGCAACGAGAAGAGAATGCTGCAGGAAGCGGTAGACGCTCTGATTGACAACGGCAGACGCGGCAGACCCGTAACAGGTCCCTCCAACCGCTCGCTCAAGTCTCTGTCCGATATGCTCAAGGGCAAGCAGGGACGCTTCCGCCAGAACCTGCTTGGTAAGCGTGTCGACTACTCAGGCCGTTCGGTTATCGTTGTAGGCCCTGAGCTGAAGATGTATCAGTGCGGTCTGCCTAAGGAGATGGCTCTGGAGCTCTTCAAGCCCTTCGTAATGAAGCGCCTTGTCGAGACCAAGATCTCGCAGAACATCAAAGCCGCTCGTAAAGCGGTAGAGAGAGCAAAACCCGAGGTCTGGGACGCTCTCGAAGTAGTCATCAAGGGACATCCGGTTCTGCTCAACCGCGCTCCCACACTGCATAGATTAGGCATCCAGGCGTTTGAGCCCGTTCTCGTTGAGGGCAGAGCGCTCAAGCTCCACCCGCTGGTATGTACCGCGTACAACGCCGACTTTGACGGCGACCAGATGGCGGTACACGTACCGCTCTCGGCAGAGGCTCAGGCTGAGGCAAGATTCCTCATGCTTGCCGCGGGCAACCTCTTAAAGCCCTCAGACGGTAAGCCTGTTGTCGTACCTACTCAGGATATGGTACTGGGCTCATACTATCTGACTCTCGATAAGGACGGCGAGCCCGGCGAGGGCAAGGTCTTCAAGGATATCAACGAGGCTCTGATGGCTTATCAGGCTAAGATCGTGACCCTGCACAGCAAGATCAAGGTAAGACGCGAGCTCGAGATAGACGGCGTCAAGAAGAGCCGTATCATCGAGACCTCGGTCGGTAAGATAATCTTCAACCGCGCTATCCCCCAGGATCTGGGCTTTGTAGACAGAAGCGTTGAAGACAATATGTTTGAGTTTGAGGTAGACTTCCTCGTCGGCAAAAAGCAGCTCGGTAAGATCATCGACGCCTGCATCCGTGTGCACGGCACAGAGATCACATCTAAGGTACTTGACGACGTTAAGGCTCAGGGCTATAAGTACTCTACTCGCGGCGCTATCACCGTAGCTGTATGCGACGCTAAGATCCCTCCCGAGAAGAAGGAGATCATAGCCAAGGCAGAGGCGGATGTAGACGCTATCCGCGAAGAGTACAACATGGGTCTGAGATCCGATCAGGAGAGATACGAGAAGGTACTCTCCATCTGGGAGAAGGCTACAAACGACGTAACAGAAAAGCTCCAGGATAATCTGGACAGATATAACCCGATCTACATGATGGCGGACTCCGGAGCCCGTGGCTCCATGAGCCAGATCAGACAGCTCGCCGGTATGCGCGGACTGATCGCCAACACCTCCGGTAAGACCATCGAGATCCCCATCAGAGCTAACTATCGTGAAGGTCTGAACATTTTAGAGTACTTCATCTCATCCCGAGGCGCCCGTAAGGGTCTTGCCGATACCGCGCTGCGTACAGCGGACTCAGGTTATCTGACCCGCCGCCTGGTCGACGTATCGCAGGAAGTCATCATCCGTGAGGATGACTGCCACGCCAACGAGGGACTCGAGGTATTCGATATCAAAGCAGGCAAGCAGGTCATCGAAGAGATGCACGAGCGTCTTATGGGTCGTTATCTCGTTCGCGACTTCTGCGACGAAAACGGCAACGTGCTCGTATCAAAGGATACTCTCATGGGCGACAAAGAGGCGGACATCATCTGCAACTCAGGCGTAGAGAGCGTAGAGATCCGCTCTATCCTCGCCTGCCGCTCAAAGCACGGCGTGTGCAAGAAGTGCTACGGCTCCAACCTCGCTAACGGTCAGCCCGTAACGGTAGGTGAAGCTGTAGGTATCATCGCCGCTCAGTCTATCGGTGAGCCCGGTACTCAGCTTACGATGCGTACCTTCCATACGGGCGGTGTCGCGTCTGCCGAAGATATCACACAGGGTCTTCCCCGTGTTGAAGAGCTCTTCGAGACCCGTAAACCCAAGAATCTCGCGATCATATCCGAGATCGACGGTGAGGTTCGCTTCGAAGAGATCAAAAACACCCGCCACGCTGTCATCTTCAACACCGAGACAGCTGAGGAGAAGAGCTATCTCATCCCCTTCGGCTTCCGCGTAGCAGTAGAAGAAGGTCAGCATATCAAGAAGGGCGACAAGATCACCGACGGCGCCGTCAATCCCCACGATATCCTCGAGATCATGGGCGCCAAGGCTGTACAGGACTACCTGATCAGCGAGGTACAGAGCACCTATCGCTTACAGGGTGTTGATATCAACGATAAGCATATCGAGGTCATCGTACGCCAGATGCTCAAGAAGGTCAGAGTGGACGATCCCGGCTCGACCGACTTCATGCCCGGTCAGATGTACAACCGCAACGACGTTCTTTATGCTAATAAAGAAATAAAAGAGCGTATCGCAGGCGGCGAGGAAGGTTTGAAAGAAGCTACTTGGACCCAGCTTCTGCTCGGTATAACCAAGGCTTCGCTCGCTACAGACAGCTTCCTGTCAGCGGCGTCCTTCCAGGAGACTACACGCGTGCTCACCGACGCCGCTATCAAGGGCAAGGTCGATCCGCTGGTAGGTCTTAAAGAGAACGTACTGATCGGTAAGCTCGTACCCGCGGGTACAGGTATGCCGCGCTACAACAACATCGAGCTTGAGGAGAATTATATCCCCACAGCTCCCGTAGCTCCGCCTACAGAAGAATAATCTATCATAACTTTGAGCCTCCCGACAGGGAGGCTCTTTTGCTGTTTTATCGCGGTTATCAGTTGCATTTACATAGAATTATGAGTCGGTTATTGTGAAATATAACCAAAAACAGACTTGATTTTTCTATGCCGAAAAGGATACAAAAAGTCTCTGTTTTGTTGAAACGGTTACGCATTTGTAATATAATATTTATAATAGCTCAGTATGGAGTTTTATACTGAGGTAAAAATCCTGATATGGAGGAGATTACATGAAAAAAACCAAAAGAGCTGTCAGCTTACTGCTTGTTTTAGCGATGATAGTCGCTATGTTCACGGTAGGCTTGACACAAACCGGTGCCGCCGGCTATGACGGCCCTCCGATACTCGGAGACGTCGACGGCGACGGCAGCGTGACTCTGCTCGACGCGCTGAACCTACAGCTATCGCTCGTTGATAGGCAAGGCTACATCAGCACAGCTGAGTATAACTCTATGCCCCATACTCAAAAAGAGTTTCGCGTGGCAAACTGTTATAAAGACGAAGTCATCGACCTTATCGATGTACTTTGGATCCAGCTCTATCGCGTTGATAACAAAGCAGCTATCGACGCAGGCATAGGCAAGCCCCTTGATGAGCTTCCCACCGAGCCTACTCAGCCGGCTACCGTTAAGCCTACCGAGACTCAGGCTCCTACTACCAAGCCCGTCGGTACGGCTACGGTCACCCTCAAAAACAACGGCGTTGAATATGAGACCAAGACCTTCAACGTAGGCGATACCTTCACTGTTTATACTATCCTCAATACCTCTTCTATAGACAGCGGTAAGATATCCACCGCCGCCGGTGAACAGTATTATACCAAAGAGCTCCTCGCAAGAGTCGACGCTCTCGATGATGAGAATCTGATAGAAGATACCGAGACCGTCTTCCCCATTCTCTCTCAGGGCAACGCATTGGGCAACGGCATGGACGAAGGCATACTCTACTTCTCAGGCTCTAACGCCAGCAAGAAGAAGCCCTATGTATTCAATACAGACAGCAGCAAGCTGTTAGTCACACAGTACACTGTTACCGCCGCAGGTAAGGCTACTGTAGAGACAAATCTTAAGACACTTGCACAGATAGATGACTATCTCACTAAGATTGTTGATAAGTATGTGACTCAGGACGGCTACAGCTTCACATACTTCTCTACCTTCACAGATAACGGTGTTGCTCCCACAACCAAGCCTACCGAGACTCAGGCTCCCACCACAAAGCCCACCGAGACTCAGGCTCCCACAACAAAGCCTACTGAGACTCAGGCTCCTACCGCTAAGCCCACCGAGACTCAGGCTCCCACCACAAAGCCCACCGAGACTCAGGCTCCCACAACACCTCCCGAGCCAGTTAAAGGCTTCTACATCGTCGGTTCTATGAACGATAATACGATCAACCTCGATTATCTGATCACCGAGCAGGACGAATCGGGCAGCTATGTATTCAAGGGCTTACAGCTCAAGACTACAGATCAGTTCAAGGTCGCTTACTCAGATAACGGCAAGACCATCTCGAGACCTTACTACTGGTATCCCTCCGGCAGCGGCAACAGCTACGGTCTGAACGGCGAGATCAAAGCCGACGGCACATATAACGTATACTTCCGTCCCAAGGCTGACGGCGGTGACGATTGGTTCCACGGTGTTCTCTATGTCGTAGACGCGTCTGCTCCTACCGCTAAGCCCACCGAGACCCAGGCTCCCACAGTTAAGCCCACAGAGGCTCCGACTCCCGTCAAGGGCTTCTATATCGTTGGTTCGATGACAGATATGAAGATCAACTCCGACTATCTGCTCACCGAAAAGGACGAAGCGGGCAGCTATGTATTCAAGGGCTTACAGCTCAAGACTACAGACTACTTCAAGGTCGCATACACAGATAACGGTAAGACCGTATCCAGACCTTACTACTGGTACCCCTCCGGCAACGGCAACAACTACGGTGAGAACGGCGAGATCAAAGCCGACAGCACCTATAACGTATACTTCCGTCCCACAGCCGACGGCGGCGAGGATTGGTTCCACGGCGTGATCTATGTAGAAGACACCGTAACTCCTACAGCTAAGCCCACCGAGACTCAGGCTGCTACAACAGCTCCCTCCGGTAAGGCTACCGTTACTCTCGTCAATAACGGCGTTCAGTACGAGTCCAAGACCTTCAACGTGGGCGATATCTTCACTGTATACACCATCCTCAACACAGCCGGTATCAACTCAGGTAAGATCTCTACCGTAGCCGGCTCTCAGAAATACACTTCTTCTGTCCTCGCGATTAACGACGCGCTTGACGAAGAAGATCTCATCGAAGATACCGATACAGTCTTCCCGATCCTCTCCGAAGCTAACGTAATCGGAAACGCGCAGGAGACCGGAATACTCCACTTCTCCGGCTCTAACGCCAGCAAGACTAAGCCCTATGTATTCAACTCGAACACCAGCAAACTGGCGGTAACAAGCTACAAGGTCACAGCGGCAGGTGACGCGACTGTCGAGACTAACATCAAGACACTTGCTCTGACGGATGACTATCTCACTAAGATCGTAGATAAGTATGTGACTCAGGACGGTTACAGCTTCACCTTCTTCTCTACCTTCACAGATAACGGCACTGCTCCTACATCCGCCGAAACTACCGCTCCTACGATCAAGCCCACCGAGACTCAGGCTCCCACAACTAAGCCCACTGAGACTCAGGCTCCCACGACCGCTCCTGAGGGCAAGGCTACCGTAACTCTCGTCAACAGCGGTGTTCAGTATGAGTCAAAGACCTTCAACGTAGGCGATACCTTCACCGTTTATACTATCCTCAACACTTCTTCTATAGACAGCGGTAAGATCTCAACTGTTGCGGGTGACCAGAACTACACATCTTCTATCCTCACCCTTACAGATGCTATCGATTCAGAGGGTCTCATAGACGATGTCGACAAGGTATTCCCGATCCTGTCTGAGGCTATCGTAATCGGCAACAGCAACGAAACAGGTATCCTGCACTTCACAGGTTCAAACGCCAGCAAGACTAAACCCTACATCTTCAACGCAGACACCTGCAAGCTGGCAGTTACAAACTACAAAGTCACAGCTCCCGGTAACGCTACTGTCGAGACAAATATCAAGACACTGACTCAGATCGACGATTATCTTACAAGAATAGTAGACAAGTATGTAACTCAGAGCGGCTACAGCTTCACCTTCTTCTCTACCTTCACGGATAACGGTACTGCTCCGACATCTTCGGGCACAACAGCTCCCACAGTTAAGCCCACCGAGACTCAGGCTCCTACAACCATTCCTACAGAAACTCAGGCTCCCGAGACTCAGACTCCCACAACATCCGAGAACAACGTAACTCTCTACTTCTCCAACAACAAGGGTTGGAACAGCGTGAACGTCTATATGTGGTCTGAGAACGGCGGCGAGTCCACCGCATGGCCCGGCGTTGCTCCCACATATGTAGGCACAAACGACTACGGCGAGAGCATCTACAGCGTGACCGTCAACACAGATCAGTATGATAAGGTCATCTTCAACGGTACCGGCGGTCAGACAGAGGACGTAGACGTAGCTACAGCAGTATCTAAGGGCTCCGGTCTCTACTGCCTCGACGAGCAGAACGACCTCGGTCACTATCTCGTTGGTTACTATGAGTATGTCGAGATACCCACAACCGCTCCCGAAACTCAGAAACCTTCTACATCGGACGGCGAAGACGTGACCCTGTACTTCTCCAACAACAAGGGTTGGAGCAGCGTGAACGTTTATATGTGGTCTGATAACGGCGAGTCCACCGCTTGGCCCGGCGTTGCCGCGACTTATGTAAAAGACAACGACTACGGCGAGGGCATCTACAGCGTTACCCTCAACACAGCTCAGTATGACAAGGTCATCTTCAACGGCTCAGGCGGTCAGACAGAGGATGTAGACGTAGCTGCAGCCGTAGCTCAGGGCAACGGCATCTACTGTCTCGATGAGCAGAACGATCTCGGTCACTACAAGGTCGGCTTCTATGAGTACACCGGCACTGCCCAGCCTACACAGGCTCAGGAGACTCAGGCTCCCGCTACTCAGGCTCCCGCTACTCAGGCACCTACAACTAAGCCCACTACCGTTACAGGCGAAGATGTTACTCTCTACTTCTCCAACAATAAGGGTTGGGACAGCGTAAACGTATATATGTGGTCTGACGGCGGAGAGTCCACCGCATGGCCCGGCGTTGCCGCTACATATGTCGGCAACAATGATTACGGCGAGGGCATCTACAGCGTGACCCTCAACACTGCTCAGTATGACAGCGTTATCTTCAACGGCTCAGGCGGTCAGACAGAGGACGTAGACGTAGCTGCAGCTAAGGCTCAGGGCTCAGGTCTCTACTGTCTCGACGAACAGAACGACCTCGGTCACTACAAGGTCGGCTACTATGAGTACACCGGCACTGCCCAGCCTACACAGGCTCAGGATACTCAGGCTCCCGCTACTCAGGCTCCCACAACTAAGCCCACCACCGTTACAGGCGAAGATGTTACTCTCTACTTCTCCAACAACAAGAACTGGAGCAGTGTAAACGTATATATGTGGTCTGAGAACGGCGGCGAGTCCACCGCATGGCCCGGCGTTGCGGCTACATATGTCGGCAACAACGATTACGGCGAGGGCATCTACAGCGTGACCCTCAACACAGCTCAGTATGACAAGGTCATCTTCAACGGCTCAGGCGGCCAGACTGAGGACGTAGACGTAGCTGCAGCTAAGGCTCAGGGCTCAGGTCTCTACTGTCTCGACGAACAGAACGAACTCGGTCACTACAAGGTCGGCTTCTACGAGTACACAGGTACCACCCAACCTACCACAGCTCCCGAGACTCAGGCTCCCGCTACTCAGGCTCCCACAACTAAGCCCACCACCGTTACAGGCGAAGATGTTACTCTCTACTTCTCCAACAACAAGGGTTGGGACAGCGTAAACGTATATATGTGGTCTGACGGCGGAGAGTCCACCGAGTGGCCAGGCGTTGCGGCTACATATGTAGGCACCAACAACTACGGCGAGGGCATCTACAGTGTGACCCTCAACACAGCTCAGTATGATTTTGTCATCTTCAACGACGGCGCAAACAGCCAAACAGTAGATATCAGCGTAGCTGAAGCCTATTCCAACGGTCTCGGCATGTATTGCAAAGACACTCAGAACGAACTCGGTCATTATGAGATCGCCTACTATGAGTACGACGGTACTACCAAGCCCACTCAGGCTCAGGAGACTCAGGCTCCCACTACTAAGCCCACCACCGTTACAGGCGAAGATGTTACTCTCTACTTCTCCAACAACAAGAACTGGAGCAGCGTAAACGTCTATATGTGGTCTGACGGCGGCGAGTCCACCGCATGGCCCGGTGTTGAGGCTACATATGTCGGCAAAAATGCCTATGAAGAGGATATCTACAGCGTTACCGTAAACACCGCTCAGTATGACATGGTCATCTTCAACGGCTCAGGCGGTCAGACAGAGGACGTAGATGTTGCCTCTGCTGCTGCTCAGGGTTGCGGTCTCTACTGCAAGGACACCCAGAACGGTCTCGGTCACTATGAGGTCGGCTACTATGATTACTCCGATGCCGGCGAGCCTCAACAGCCTACCTCGGCTCCCGAGACTCAGGCTCCCGCTACAGAGTCTACTACTGTTTCGTTCCTGCTTACAGACAACTTCAACTGGGGCAAGGCATATGTATATGCATGGGACGAAAACGGCAACGCCCTCAACGGCGAATGGCCCGGCGCTTCTCAGGCAGAGACAATAACCAACGACTACGGCGAGAGGCAGTTCAAGTGCGTTGTACCCGCCGGCGCGACAGGCGTTATACTCAATAACGGCTCAGGCGCTCAGACCGAGGACATCACAGACTTCACCTACACCGGCTACTGGATGGACGGCACCAAGAACAACCTCGGTCATTACAAGGTTATAGGCTGGAAATAATACAAAACAAGCTGACAAACCATATATCACGGGAGCAGACTTCGGTCTGCTCCCTTTTTGCCGTAAATGGTTGAAAAACTACCGAAATATGGTATAATGCAAGTGTACTGTACAGCATCATCGGACTTATACTATTATTCCATTAAAAGCTTTAACTAATTTATTCACGGGATATTTCGCAGAGCAAGGCGGACGACGCAGGCATACTGACGTATGTCAAGGAGTCCAACACAGCTATGCGAAATATACCGCAATAAATGTTAAAGTGTTTTAATGAATACTAGTATTATTTCACAAATCCTCGTGTTGTATATAATGAACGGAAAACTCAGCAAAATATTATTCCGGAGTGATGACTATGAACAAAGATCCAGAAAAAAACAAAATGAATGCTTCTGACAACGAAGTAAAAGCTCCCGCCGATACCGACGAGAGCGTAGTTGAAGAAAAGATTGACGCGGAGCCTTCAAATGCCGAAGAAGTAAGCGCTGCTAAGGAAAACTCCGACGCAGAGCTTTCAATCGAGAAAGCTGAAGCTGAAGGTAATGACGCCGATGCTCGGCCTGCCGTAAACGAGGCTGAAGCTGATCAAAATAAAAAGGATGCGCAAAAGAAGCGCCGCATATACGCGTTTACAGCGGCTGGTATCGTACTGGCTGGCATCATTTGTGTAGCTTTGGTCACATACTTCATGAACAAGCACACCTTTGTAGAGCTGCCGGGCGGACTCTCCGTGATGCAGTTCAGCAGCAAAGGTGAGATCAACCGCACCCTGAAGGATATCAGAAAGAAAAACAAAACCTTGGGCTTGACGAACTTCCTCAAGAACGCCGGCGAGGTAGTTGAAAAACTGTTGGGCGAAAGTAAGAATATGTCTAACGATGCTACCGGCACTAAGGGCAACTCTGCCGCTTCGGGTGAAGGTGCCGCCAAGACCGACAAAAACACACAGGTAAGCACCGCGGATGAAGCTGATATCATCAAGACAGACAGCAAGTATATCTACTGTGTAGATAACAATGATTATCCTAACAGTATAGCCATATTCAAGCCTGACGGCAGCAATACCGCAAAAGCTGCCGAGATCACACCGGCAGAGGCGAACACACCTACTCTTGAAGAAGCTGTTGAATCCGGCATGGAGCTTGAAGATATGGTGAGCGCGTATCTGCAGGAAACCGCTAATATAGATGATATATACATCAACGGCAATAAGCTGATAGCGATCTGTGATGATATATACTACTACGGCGACAGAGAAGAAAATATCAACAGCAGCACTAAGGCTTTTGTTTATGATATAAGCAACATCAATAATATCACTCTGCTCGACTGTATGACCCAGAGCGGCTCATATAAGAGTTCGCGAATGATCGGCGATACGCTGTATACCGTATCAGACTATCAGACCGCTGAACAAGACTATGTCCCTGTATGCGGCGAGGGAACCGAGCCCGAAGCTATCCCCTTCAACAACATATACAGTCTGCATAAAGCCGACACTGACCGTTTTACCGTGATAAGCGCGTTTGATACTGTCAACGCTGACGCCGAGATCGGCAGCACGGCAATACTCGGCGACGTCGACGATATCTACTGTAACGAAGAGAATATGTATATCTACTCTACCGTCTGGGATTTTGATCAAGCCATCACCTCGTTCTTCAATTTGTTTGACGAAAACGCGGCTAAAACAGGTGGATCCGATATCAAATCCCGCATACTTAAGGCTGACCTGAGCGACGGTATCACTCTCACGGCTTATACAGAGATAAACGGATATATCAACGACCAGTATTCTCTTGATGAAAAAGACGGCGATCTGCGTGTTGTAACGACGAGCAGCGAAAACTGGAACGATACAAACAACCTCTTTGTACTTGATGAAAAACTCGGTATGAAAGGCTCTGTGAGCGGATTGGCAAACAACTCATTGATCAAGGGAGTCAGATACTTAGATGATGTCGCGTATGTGACTACCTACGAACAGACCGATCCTCTCTTTGTCGTCGACCTGAGAAATCCAGTAGCGCCCAAAAAGCTCAAGGACGTTAAGATAAGCGGTTTCTCAAGCATGCTGGTACCGATAGATGACAAGACTATGCTGGGACTCGGCTTCCACGACGAGACAAAGCTGCTCGAAGGCGAGCTGGGACTTAAGCTGGTGCTGTATGATATCAGTGACAAAACCTCACCTAAGATCCTCGACGGCAAATCTTATGTGAAGTACGAATCCGCCGTGATGACAAATCCCAAGGCTCTGGTTTACAACCCCGACCGAAAGGATTTCATACTTCCTCTCAACAACGCGGATTACGGCGAATGGATACAAGACGCTAAGACAGGCGACTATTCATATGTATCAAACAACGCCTGCTTCGGCGGAATGCTGAACTTCCGCGTAGATAACGGCAAAATAGTTGAGACCGAACAATATGTCGCGGACTTCGACGCGGTAGACCGCTGCGTTTACGTCGGAGATTACATCTACATGACTTACTACACCAACGACGGGCTCAGCATTATAAGCGAAATGTATAAGTAAAATACAAATCAAGGGGGACTGCTGTTCGGCAGTCCCCCGTTTTTATTGTCGTTGATTTTTAGTTAATAAATCAAATGTTATAGTTAAAATAATACTTTGCCGATTGCCAATATTTGTAGATTGACCTTACTACATTTTGCAGGTTAGTGTTATCCGCGTAAGCCTCTTTGCTGAGTACATTGTAACAGTAGTTCATCGGGCTGTAGGAGACCGTGCCCTGAGTATCATCAGCGCTCACGCTTACCGTAAAGTCATCACCAATCTCCTTAGCTGAGATATTTCTGATCCTGATGACCTGATACTGTCCGCTCACCGCTGTCTCAAAAACTCTGTTCGGGCAATCAAAGTCGAGTATCGCATCACTCTTGAAGTACAGCGAAAGAGTGGTCTCAGACTGGAGCGAAAGCGACGCGCCTTCAAAGGTAACATCGGCAGGCAGATCTTCACTGAACGAGCTCTTGTTGATCAAAGCCGCGGTGACGTCATCTATGACTTTGTCATTCTCTTCAAGGCTCGCGTTCGCGAGGTTCGTCACATTGTTATTGAAAAACACCTGCGAATACGAACCGTAGTTGAGCATAGCCTTGACCATATTTGCAGCGGAGGCATACTCGTCGACCTCCGGATGATCGAGTATATACTTTGCGTACTTCTCAACAGAATAGCTGTACTCTGTACCGTAGGTATCGCCGTCAACAATACGAGCCTTGATATCGGAGACCATATCCTTAGCGAATACTCCGCACTCAAAAACATAGTAAACAGAGTTTTCATCAGTCACCTTTTCGGCGTCGCTGACCTTGACGCTCTTTTCGTATGCAGAGTCTCCGTTGGGAACGGTAAACAGCATATACGCCGAGTCGCTGTCCGCGACGTCATCCGCAAGCTCCATATAGAAGTTGACTCCGATGTCGCCCTTAAGGCTCAACGTATAGCCGGAGATAGCGCCCATACCGTCCGCAAAGTCAAACTCAGCGCTGACATATGCGTCTTCGGGCGGCATCACGAACTGATACACACCGTCTGTAGGAATGATCTCGGCATCATTGACCGTCACCTGTTTGACAACAAACTCTTCATCGGGTTTTACCGTCAGTGTAACGGTCTCGCCCGCCGCGGCGGCAAGCTTATCTGCCGATACGGTACCGTGAGCGATGCTGTCGGATACGGTGATCTGATGCTCAGGCACGGGCATATCTCTCATATAGGTGGGAGTAATATAGCCGTCGTTGGGAGTGGCGGCATATACGCCCCAGAGCTGACCGTTGATGATACGCAGTCCGTAAAGATAATCCTCAGTACCTTCGGCAAACAGCTCGGTTTCACCTGTAGCGGGATCATACTGATAGACAGCGTTCGGGCTGTTATAATAGAGCTTTCCGTCATAGACGGCAAGGCTCGAGAAATTACCTATCCAATAGGAGTAGCCTCCGGCGGACCATCTGTAACCGAGATCCTTGATCACGTTTATCGAGTCTGTAGTGTGGTCGTAGGTAACGAGCTGTCCGGAAGAGTTTATCGCATAAAAGACGCCGTCGATATAACAAAGCTGAGTCATGATATTACGAAGATTATCATAGCTGTCATAGTCGGTGGAATCTGCTCTGTTGATAGAAAGATATCCTGTATGCGCTCTGTTGCGTACATCATCAGCAGTCTTGAACACCTCATCGGAATAGAGGAAGTAAGAGTGTCTTGCTCTGCCGACTCTGTCTGGAGTGATATCGTCCCATGTGTTGTCGATATTGTAGTACTTGCCGTCCAAGTTTATCTTGAGCCACTCATGATTCATGCTGTCAGACGTCACAACTTCGCTCTTTATACCGCACTGAGCCAGCAGATACGCGTAGCACTCGCTGTAGTACTGACACACACCGTAATCCTCGACCATATAGGAATAATTACTGCCCCTGTTGTTATTAGGGCCGTCGGGATAATATGTGTTGAGCACCAGCGCGTCATGAAGGATAACAGCCTTGGTAAAATCATCCATGCTGTCATCTATCAGCGAGAGATATCGGTCATCCGCGCTTTCTCTGAACTGCCGTTTCATCTCTTCGATATCTCCGGAGATATACTGCGGCTCAACAGCAGTCAGGATCGTACTGCTCCGCCAGATAGTGTAGTTGCTGACATAGCACAGCTCCGGAAAAGAGTACTTCATAACATTCCAAAGAGCGTTCCAATAACTGACAGGGACTCCGTAGGAGCGAATATCGATCCTCTCCTCCCCATTCAGTACGCCGTCATAGATCGCAGTGACAGCATCTGAGTAATTCTCCGTTATATCCTTGTAAACAAGGTACTCGGGGTCATCCTCTACATACTCGCTCTCAGCGTTATGCGGCGCTGTAACGATATAACCTATCGGGGTCCTGCCGGCGGCGGACACGGCGGCGCTGAGTGAAGATATCAGCAGCAGAACGCTGAGCACCACAGCAGCGGATTTGAATAGACGATTCTTCACTTTCATAACTACTCTCCTTATTGATTATTATACGATACAGGCTGTCGCTTATGGATCAGTTATCATAGGGAGACAAACTCCTTAACCGCGTCAAGCTCTCTCAGGGCTGTTCTCCTGCCCTCATCATATGCTGCCTGCAGTTTTTCGGGGTCGTGCTCCGTGTGTTTGACGGGAAGATAGTCATCCGGGCAGATGACAAAGGTATCGCCGCGCTTCTCGCACTCAAAAACATAGTCGCGCTCACAGCGATACATGATATGTCTGTCCTCCATGACCTTTATCATGGCAGGATAGTCGGCGAGACCGACCCTGAGCACGAGCTTGTTGGACGGCTCCTTGACATACGAGCGTGGTTGAGTGAGGATGACCACATTACGCTCAAAGCCCTGTCTCTGCATAAACAGCAGAGGTATGGAGTCGCTCATGCCGCCGTCGAGCAGGATACGTCCGCCGACGCTGACGGGTCTTGATACCATAGGCATCGAGGCAGATGCGCGCATCCACTCGTAGCACTCGTCATCCACCTTATCGAGACGATGATACACCGGCTCACCGGTGAGCACATCCGTACAAACGACGTAGAACTCCATCGGATTGCGCTCAAACTCTTCTTTGTCAAAGATATCAAGCTCCTCGGGTATCTCTCGATAGCAAAAGTCAGCTCCGTAAAGATCGCCTGTCTTCATCAAAGACTCAACCGAACAAAAACGCTTATCCGCGCAGTATTTTTTATTATATCTTATGACTCGACCTATCTGGCGGCTCTTGATGTTACAGCCGAAGGCGGCTCCCGCCGACACTCCGACCGCGGCGGCAAAATCGACGCCGTTTTCCATAAAAACATCTATAACGCCCGCGGTGAACATACCGCGCATAGCGCCGCCCTCCATTACGAGTCCGATCTTAGCTGCCATACTAAGCCTTGCCGAGCTCGATATTGCGCTTATATGAGGCGGCTACCGCGTCGGTGACAGCCTGCTCCATGCACTTTTCATCGAGGACCTTGACTCCCTCTATCGTACTGCCGCCGGGCGAACAAATACTGTCGATGAGCGTATCTATATCCTGATGACTGTCTTCAAACAGCTTAGCGGAACCTTTGACCGTCTGCACGGCAAGCGCGAGAGCTGTCTCGCGGTCAAGACCCGCGTCTATACCGCCCTGTGCCAAGCCGCGAATGAACTTGAATACGAACGCGGGACCGCAGCCCGATACGGAGCAGCCTGCGTCCATGAGCTCCTCGTCTGTACCGGTAAGCTGACCTGCGTGCTTCATCAGATTGAGGAACTTGCCTATATCGACCTTAGTGACGTTCTCGGATGTAGTATAAAGTATCTCGCCCTCACCTACCGATGCCGCCATGTTAGGCATGATACGGATGACCTTGTAGTCGCCGTCAGCCATATGTCTGATAGTCGCTATGCTCAAGCCCGCCGCCATCGAAACCAAAATGACATCGGGATGCTTCTTTAAGGTCTGCTTTATCTCAGAGAGCATATCAGCCATCATCTGGGGCTTGACGCCCAAGAAAACATACTCGCACTCAGCCGCTACAGAGCGGCTGTCTGCAAACTCGCAGTTAAGATGCCGAGCCAGCTCCGACGCCTTGCCCGCGTCGTGATCACACAGCAATATCTGCTTAGTTGCTCTTGAAGCCGCCTTCGCGAGCGCTCCGCCCATATTGCCTACGCCTATAAAACCGAATCTGTAATTCATCTGATATGCCCCTTTCCTTTGATGATATACTTGTATGTGTTAAGCTCGCCGAGTCCCATAGGACCTCTGGCGTGTAGTTTTTGTGTTGAAATACCCATCTCACAGCCTAAGCCGAACTCTCCGCCGTCCGTGAATCTGGTAGATGCGTTTACATATACCGAAGAGCTGTCTATGCCGAGGGTGAACTTCTCCGCCGACTTTTCGTCCGAGGTCACTATAGCCTCACTGTGACCTGTAGAATGGGCGTTGATGTGCTCTATAGCCTCATCGACTCCGCCGACGATCTTGACAGCTAAGATGTAATCGAGGAACTCTGTATCGAAGTCATCGGCTCCCGCGGGAGTACCCTCTATGATCGACATCGCTTTTTCATCAAGTCTCAGTTCAACGGGATTCTCGGCTCTGTTATCCACCAGTCTCTCTTTGAGCATAGGCAGAAATCTATCCGCGATATCCTCAGCTACGACCAGTACTTCCTCGGCGTTGCAAACAGAAGGTCTGGAGCACTTGGCGTTCTCGACAATATCGAGCGCCATATCGAGATCGGCAGAGCTGTCTACATATATATGACATATGCCCGTACCTGTCTGGATACAGGGTACGGTAGCGTTACGAACACAAGCGGAGATCAGACCCTTGCCGCCTCTGGGGATCAGCAGATCGACATATCCGTCGGCTGTCATAAGCTCGTTTGCCGAAGCTCTGGTGGTATCTTCGATAAGCAGCACCATGTCCTCGGGCAGTCCCGCTGTCTTGAGTCCCTCTCTGAGAGCCTTGACTATAGCGTCGGCGCTGCGGTGAGCCTCCTTACCGCATCTGAGCACGCATACGTTGCCGCTCTTCAAGGCGAGCGCCGCGGCGTCTGAGGTAACGTTGGGACGGCTCTCATATATGATAGCGACTACGCCTAAGGCTACCGACGTTTTCTCTATCACAAGACCGTCGGCGCGCTCATGTCTCTGCAGCACCCTGCCTACGGGACAAGGCAGAGCCGCTACATCACGGATGCCGTCAGCCATAGCCTGTATACGCTCAGGGCTGAGCATCAGGCGGTCTATCATGACCTCGCTGATGTTTCCTTTTGCCGCCTCTATATCGAGAGCATTTGCCGAGAGGATATCTTCGGTATTCGCGACAAGGCAATTTGCCATAGCCGACAGCGCGCGGTTTATATCATCAACGCCGATGCCGCTCAGCTTTGACTTAGCCTCCTTAGCCTTTACCAACAGCTCATGTGTAGTCATAGTTTGCTCCTTTATCGTTTCATTCTCCCTATAATCGGGGTAGGTTTATTATTTTGCCGTAAAGCGGGTACATACCGCGTTGCCGTTGAGGATATCGTACAACACCTCGGGATCCTTGCCGTTGGCAATGATGACCTCTATGCCGCTTTCTGTAGCTATACGCGCCGCCTTGATCTTAGTCACCATGCCGCCGGTGCCGAGATGCGAGCCCGCGGTACCCGCCAGCGCCTCTATCTCTTCGGTGATCTCTTCGATGATCTCCAAACGCACAGCGTCGGGATCGGTCGACGGATTTGATGTGTACAGACCGTCTATGTCACTGAGGATGATAAGCATATCTGCCTTCACTCGCTCAGCAATGATAGCTCCGAGAGTATCGTTATCGCCGATAACGATCTCATCCGTGGTTACCGTATCGTTCTCGTTGACTATCGGGATAACACCGAGCTCGAGAAGTCTGAACAATGTGTTATTAAGGTTCTTGCCGTAGTCGTCGATAGCTACGAACGCGCCTGTCATCAGTATCTGAGCCACGGTATGGTTGTACTCCGAGAAGAGCTTGTCGTAAACATACATCAGCTCGCATTGTCCTATGGCGGCGCCCGCCTGCAGAGTAGATATATCATCGGGACGCTTGGTGATGCCGACCTTGCCCAGTCCCATACCGATAGCGCCCGATGACACGAGCACTATCTCGTTGCCCGCGTTCTTAAGATCGGATATGACCTTACACATACGCTCGACGCGCTTGATGTTGAGCAGCCCCGTCTTATGCGCTAATGTCGAGGTGCCAACCTTTATCACTAATCTCATATTTACCCTCCAAATCTATTCCATTATATTTTATCATACGTTACATATTTAGTCAATAAAACAAGACCGAAATCAGATTAAATATGTAAGAAATCCACAAAAAACAGCTCGCGATCCAATCGAATCGCGAGCTTGTTCAAAACTAAACCTATATATAAATCAAGACAGTCTGCCCATGATCTCCGCGTATGCGTCCTCTACACCGCCGAGATCGCGGCGGAAGCGGTCCTTATCGAGCTTCTCCTTAGTCTCAGCGTCCCAGAAGCGGCAGGTATCGGGGCTGATCTCATCGGCGAGCACGATAGTACCGTCGCTGAGTCTGCCGAACTCGAGCTTGAAGTCAACGAGGATGACTCCGCGCGCCTTCCAGTATGCCTTGAGATAGTCGTTCACGGCAAAAGCATACTTCTTGATAGTCTCTATCTCCTCGGGAGTAGCCAGTTTAAGAGCCAGAGCGTGATAATCGTTGATAAGCGGATCGCCGAGATCGTCGTTCTTATATGAAAACTCGATAGTGGGCTGATCGAATACAACGCCCTCTTCTACACCGTAGTTCTTTGAGAATGAGCCGGCGGCAATGTTGCGGATGATGACCTCGAGCGGGACGATAGATACCTTCTTGACTACGGTATCACGATCGCTGAGCTCCTCGACAAAATGAGTAGGCACACCTGCCTCTTTGTCGAGCTTCTGCATGAGCAGGTTGCTCATCTTGTTGTTGATGACCCCCTTACCGGTGATGGTACCCTTCTTAAGACCGTTGAACGCTGTAGCGTCATCCTTATAGGATACGATAAGCAGTTCGGGATCATCTGTCAGAAAAACCTTCTTTGCCTTGCCCTCATAGAGCTGTTCTCTCTTTTCCATAGCTTTACCTCCCAAGTTTATGACCGCCGTTTTCGGGCGATCCGACCTTTTTCATTTGTGAATACAGCGGCAAAGCCGCCGCTACCCTACAGTAAGGTTTATACACCATAGCGGGCAGGGTGTCAAGCCGTTGGACGATAATTCGGATATTTGTACATACGAGGGGCTTTTAAGTTAAAAGTTTTTGAGAAAATAATAAATGACGAGGTTGACATAAACCCCGAAAAGTAGCATAATATCAAGCGTAGATAAGATACTAAATAAAGGATGATCATTATGAACAGATCTGATATCGGCGCTCAGCTCAAGCGCTCTAACAACTGCTGTCAGGCGGTCCTGCTCGCATTTGAAGACATGCTGCCTTATGACAAAGATTCTCTGCTGATGCTCGGCTCGACCTTCGGCTCGGGCATGGGCGGCATGATGGGCACCTGCGGAGCTCTGGTAGGCGCTGAGATGGTACTCGGCATACTATCAAAGCAGACAAAGGGCATGAACGGTAACAGCCGCGCCTTATTCACCGCGTTTGAAGATAGATGCGGCGCGTCACGCTGCATAGACCTCAAGGGCGTGCTCACGGGGCATATGCTGTGCTCATGCGAGAACTGCGTGAGATACGCGATAGAAGAAGTCGAAAAAATGCTGTAAAAATCACAGCCATTTGTAGGGGAGGGGCTTGCTCCTCCCCCTGCCAAACCATTGAGGAGAATACTAATATGAAATACAATATAGGAGACAAGATCCACGGCTTTGTCATTGAGCAGAGCCGACACATAAAAGAACTCGGCGGCGATATGTACATCATGCGTCACGCTCACAGCGGCGCCATGCTGTGCTATATCGACAACGACGACCGCAACATGACCTACTCGATAACCTTCGCGACTCCCTCACATGACTCTACGGGAGTCTTCCATATTCTCGAGCACAGCGTGCTGTGCGGATCGCAAAAGTACCCTGTAGACGATCCCTTCGTCGAGTTGATGAAAAGCTCACTGTACACCTTTCTCAACGCTATGACCTTTCCCGACAAGACCATGTATCCCGTATCGAGCATGAACGAGAAGGATCTGATGAACCTGATGTCGGTGTACACCGACGCGGTGTTCAGACCGCTCATTTACGATAACGAGATCGCCTTCCGTCAGGAGGGCTGGCATATCGAGCGCGATGACAGCGGAAAGCTCTACTACCAGGGAGTTGTGTATAACGAGATGAAGGGCGCTCTCGGCGATCCGGATGAAAACCTGTATCAGGCGATATTCTCAGAGAGTTATGAACCGTGCCAGTATACCACCGTATCGGGAGGTCATCCCGACCACATCGTAAAGCTGACATATGAGGACTTCATCGCTAATCACAAAAAGCACTATCACCCCTCTAACGCGAGATTCTATCTCTACGGCAAGATGGATATAGAAGAAAAGCTGAGCTTTCTCGACAAAGAGTATCTGCATGATGTAGAGCCTCAGAGCGCCGTAAAAGAGCCCAAGATAAGTCTAAGAAAACAGAACAAACCCTACTGCTGCACCTATACCTCCGACAGTGATAAGAGCTCAGAGGACTATATAGCGATAACCTATCCCGTGGGCGAAATGCCCGACTTCGAGACCTATCTCGGTTTGTCGGTGCTGACGGATATTCTCGCCGACACCAACTACGATCCGCTCAAAAAGCGTATACTCGATAATGGCTTAGCGGTAGAGATCGACTGCGAGATGATAGAGGATATAGCGTACCCGCTCTTTGTCATAAAGCTGCGTCACTGCGACTCGAGCAGGCTCGAAGAGATAGAGCGTGAGATAACCTCATGCCTGAGAGAATGTGCCGCGGGTCTCGATAAGGAGGCTGTGGCTGCTAAGCTCAGCACAGCGGAGTTCAACCTGCGTGAGGGCAGCGCCTCGGGTCTGACAAAGGGGCTGTACTATAACATCCAGATAGCCGACACATGGCTGTATGACTATGAGCCGTGGCGTTATCTCGAGTACGAACAGCCGCTGAAAAGCATCAAAGAAAACTGCGAAAACGGCTACTTTGAAAATCTCATCCAGACCGTACTGCTCGATAACAAAAACCGCAATATCGTAGTGATGAAGCCCACCGCGAGCGAGAACAAATACAGCGAGCCTGAGTGTGAGCCGGACGGTTACTCGGCAGAGGCGCCCAAAGCTCAGACCGACCCTATCCCCCACCTCAACCTCAGCGATATAGACAAAAAAGAAACGCCCTATGTCACCGATCTGAAAGCTCAAAGCGGCAAGCCCTATCTCTATCATCCGCTCAAGACCGACGGCATCGTATACTCGAGCGTATACTTTGATACGGCAAGCGCGGATGACGACGAGCTGTTCTGCCTGAGCATCCTATCGGCTCTGCTGACAAATATAGCAACCTCAAAGACAGACGGTCAGACCTTGCAGACCAAGCTTGGACTGTATACAGGCTCTATGGAGGCGGCTCAGTCGGTCAGCAGCTACAGCGACAAGACCATATCGGCGATCTGTCTGCGCTTTAAGGCGCTCACCGACAAGTATGCCGACGCGGTCAGTCTTGCCGACGAGATACTCACTGAGACGGTCTTTGACGATCAAAAAGCGATAACCGATATCATCGGTCAGATGTTCACCGATATGCAGCTCGGGCTGATAAACAACTCGAGCCAGATATCTCTCACCAGAGCCTCCGCGAATCACAACGCCTCGGCGGCGATAAGCGACAAGACGAGCGGAATCAGCTTTTATGTAAAGCTCAAAGAGCTCAGAGAAAAGCTCGATAAGGATGCCGTTGATTCTTTTACGGAATTAAAAAGCAGGTTAGAAGCGGTATACAAAAAGTTCATCCTAAACGGCAGAGCGGTCACTTCTATCGCCTGCGAGGAGGAGACCTACGACAAGATAAAAGACACCCCGCTGCCTGTATCGGATAAGCTGACAAACAGCTTAGAGAACGCCGACACAGAGCTGCTCTGCGGCAATATAGCTCTCGCCGCGCCCTGCGATATCGTCTTCAACGGCTACAGCTACAACGCCGATGATAACCTCAGCGGCGGCGCCTTACTGCTCGCTAAAAAGATACTCTCCCTCGAGTATCTGTGGCAAAAGATACGCGTCGAGAACGGCGCGTACGGCTGCGGCACAGCCTCCAACACGGCTAAAAGACTGGATATGTGGAGCTACCGCGATCCTCAGATAGCCGCTACTCTCGATACCTACGACAAGGCGGCTGAATTCCTGAGCGAGCTCAAGCTCAGCGACAGAGTGCTGGAGGACTACATCATCAGCGTGGTTCGCGGACTGGATAATCCTCAGCTGCCGAGAGTCAGGGCGTATCTGAGCGACATATACTACCTCGTAGGCAAGGATAACGAAGCTCTGCAAAAAGAGCGCGACGAGCTGCTCGGAGCCTCGCTGAGCGACGTCAATGATGTTGGCGAAAAGCTGAAAAATTCTGTAAAAGAAAAATCATACTGCACCGTCGGCAACGCGGACAACATCGAGAAAAACTCTGCGCTGTATGATGATATTATCAAGCTGTAAGCACAACACCCTCCCGGCGGAGGGTGTTTTTCTTGTCAATACGCACAACAACAGACATTAATATTTATGCACTATGTCCTCCAAGAGTATCGTGTTTTTGCTTGCATAATGTGATAAATATCACTATAATTAAATCAAGCTGAACGCGCAATACCTTTTCGGCGATACAGAAGAACGACGATCTGACTCGAAAGGAGCACGAAATGAAAAAGCTTATCTCATTATTACTGGTTTTGACACTTGTTATAGGACTGCTGCCCGTCGCGGCGTTCGCCGAAGACAGCGGCGGTAAAGATTTTTGGGACGGTTACGAACTGCTCTATGACGGCGAGCCGTGGAAGGTCTACGCTCTCGAAGAGACGACCGATACCCTCACGCTCGATGAGCTGAACATCACGCTGAGAGACCCGAGCGGCAGCGAAGTACCCAAGGACGCGTACAGGCTTGTCATCGGTTATGAAGGCGACTGGGACGAAGAGAACAGCTGTCCGCTGGTCGATCCGTTCTACGGTCCCTACGGTCTGCCGGATGATGATTTAGGCGGCAAAGGTATGGGCTTTTACGCCGCGTACGCCGTAGCCGAAGAAAACAGCGGCTACAGCGGACACACTCATACTCAGTCGTTCATGACCTTTCACAAATACAGCTTCAACTACATCGGCTGCAACGCGACCTTCGGCGATCAATACGAGAGACCGTGCACATGGTCGTGGCACAATTATTTTGAGATACCGTCAAGCGTTGCAAAAGAGCCCGTGGTACGGGATATAACGCTCAGCCCGGTCGATCCCGAGCACTACACTATCACCTTCTTTAAGCGTGTTACAGGCATTCCTCCTGCTGCCGGTTGGGATTATCATAATAAGGTTTACCCCGAGGACAAGCCGCTTGCGGGAATGCCCACAGTTCCCGGCTCCTACTTCGCCCGTATCGACGGAAAGGATCCCTACTACGGCACCGGATACGTCGACTTTGATATAACGGGATCGAGCTCCGCCGATTTTTCGGAAGGTTACGAACTGAAATTCAACGGCGAGGAATGGGGCGACTACTATCTCGACGGCAAGGAAGATACCCTCACGGTCGACGACCTCAATATCACTCTTGTAAGGGACGGTAATGAGATAGTTCCCGAAGACGCTTACGAGCTGCGTTTCTTTATCGAGAAGGGCTGGGACGATGAAAAGGATGCTCCCATATACGAAGATGTCGAAGAGCCCTTCGGTCTGAGCGCACTCCCCGAGGCTATGGAGAGAGGCTGGCTGATGCACTCAGTCTGCGCTGTCGCCAAAGACGGCAGCGGCTATACCGGTCAGACTCCCGAGTTTGAGTTTATGATAAAAGATAAATATACCCTCGACCGCAATTCAGGCATGATCGACTTCGGTGAGAAGTATCTTTCGCGCTCCTTCCGCTCATGGCACTATTTCTATGTGATACCCGCGAGCGAGATGCACGAGCCGGTAGTTACAGACCTGCTCGGCAACGAGCTGAGCCCCGATAATTACACCCTTACATATTTTGAGCGTAACGACGCCGCTCTCGATGGCGACGACCCCGATTGGGATATGCTCTACCCTGAGGACAAACCGCTTAGCGGTATGCCAACCGAGGCGGGACAATACTTTGTACGTCTGGACGGCAAAGAGCCTTACTACGGCACTAACTACGCCGACTTTGATATAGTAGACTTCTACGCTCAGCCCTACGGCTCGACCGCGCGCTACTACGACGGCTACACCCTCTACATGGATAAGGACGAGACCGTCAAGCTGCGCTTCATCATGGAGCCGTATGACGACGAGATGATGCCCGGCTGGATATCGGATGATCTGAATGACGCGGGCTTCCACTTAGCCTTTGAGCCCGAGATCATCGACGGTGAAGCGTACGCCGTTATAGATACCAACGGTATGACCGAGCCTGCTGAGGGTACGCTGACCATCAACTGGTACAAGCTCTCCGAGCTGATAGACGAGCACGGAATGCACTGGGATACCGCGCCGGTATACTATTCGTCCACGATCAAAATTAGCATGACGCCCGACGCCGTGCTGCTCGGCGACGCTGACGGCAGCGGCGAGGTCGACGCGGTCGACGCTACGGTAGTACAGCGTAAGGTCATCGGACTTGAGACCCCATACGACAACGAGGTGCTCGCTCGCGGCGATATCGACGGGGACGGCGGCTTGACGATAGTTGACGCGACCTTTATACAGCGTTATTCGGCTCACGTCAAAACGCCTTATCCGATAGGCAAGGAGATACTTGATGGATGGGTTCCGCTGATCGATCATTTATGAAAAGTAAATGGTAATGTAAAGTTCGCGCAAAAAAGTTTAGAGAACAAGAGATTTTTACATAAATAATTTTACATTACCATAAACA
>CACYSI010000006.1 GCA_902776975.1 uncultured Ruminococcus sp. | reverse complement strand
CGAACACCTTTGTCACAACGCCATGCGCTAATCGGATCTGCCGTATCTTCTTTCCGCAATCGTGCTCGATAAAGACAGCATATTCATCCGTATAGGTATCAGGGTCATCTATCAGCTTTCTGACATCGAAACCGGCTTCGATCGCCATTCGTTTGATTTGCCGATAGCTCTCACGGCTTGGGCGACGGTTATTTAATTCATCCTCCCATGTGCTTTCATTGGAGCGGGTAAAGCCTAACCTCTCCGAAAACTGCTCCTGCGTTAAGCCGCTTTGAATTCGGATAGTTCGGATACGCTTACCATATCCGGGCTTGCAAAACTCAGTATATTCATCCAAGAGTAATGCGCTTTTGATGTTTAAAGCGTCGGCGATTATACTTGCGGATTCATAATGCAGCGCCATATTGTTACATTCATAATCTTGGATTTTCCCAACCGGGATCCCTGTCGCCGCGCTCAGTTGCTCTCTCGTCATACCGTGCGCCTCACGGTAATCCCGAAGAATATGGCAATAATCCTTTTGCAGTTGTAACGGATTGAAAGTATATATTAAATGTATCAGGCACTTGCCTTGAATGATGTGATAGGTCTGTGTGTGATTAAGTAAGGTATCGCGTTATCTATACAGCCGTGACACGGCGAGAAGCACCCTAACATCTGCGAGTTGGCGGCGTTTACTATCGCTCCGCATCTCAGGGTAGTGATATCTCCCTGCCACAGATAAAGATCTTCGCGCACAGGATCGAGATCGGCTATATCCGTTATCCCTTTTCGGCGCGTCTCCTCACTCAGATACTCGTCCTGAATACGCAAAAACTCCTCATCCGCGACTCTCGGCATACGGATATTGAACAGCGATCTGAGCAGCCGCTTCTGACCATATTCATCGGAGGGTATGCCAAAGTTTTCGCCGCGCTCAGACAGCAGGCTGCTTATCAGCCAAAGTCTTTTTTCAGTTTGGGTCATATTTATCACCTTCCTTTTTATTATCCTACAATTCTTAATTTTTGTCTACATTTTTTTGCATATTTTATCCTCATTTTTTTCAAACTCCCACAGCAAAAAGCAACCACTCTTACACCTATCACAGTCAAAAAAGCACATGACCCATTACAGCGATCAGCCTCCCTTTCCTAAGGGAGGTGGGTTCGCCAAAGGCGAACTCGGAGGGTTCTGCCGCGTCAGCGGCATTCGCGCAACGACAAAGCCTCCGCAATCCTCAGGTGAGATTCTGTCCAAATCTTAGATTTGGTTTACAGAATCCATACAGAGGAGAGGTGCCCCGGACACGCGTGTCAAGTGCCGGAGGGTTCCGACATTCACGCAACAAAGCCTTCCCCCACCGCGCGTCATATCATCATGTCATCAACACATCAAAAAAACATCGGGACAGCTATAGCGTCTGCCCCGATGCTTGTTGTTATGGCTCTATAATAAAAGTTGGGGTAACAAATAGAGCCTACAAAGAACAAAGTAAAAAAGTAGAGCATATTTGCACCAAATCCGTTAAAATGGAATTGACGAGAAACCATGAACGGAGGAACAAATATGCTCTATCTTGTTTCTGTTGTTCCTGAAAAAGCAATCTATTTTTGTTGCTGAAAACCCATGAAAAACGTATCAAAAAAAGGCAAAAAATGACCATAATAAATACCCAAAAATGATGAATATGCACTTTATTCACTCGTATGCAAAAAGGCGAGTAGTGCAGTAGTAGTGCAATAGAAATTGTTTTTAAAGAATTTAACCAAACTTTACCAAAATTTTGAAAATCAAAAAAGGTAGATTTTAAGCGGGTTTGCGCGACTTAGGCAACAAAAAAAGACAGTTAAAAAACTGCCTTTTTTGGTGCCGGTGACCGGACTTGAACCGGTACGGATGTTACTCCGAGGGATTTTAAGTCCCTTGTGTCTGCCTATTCCACCACACCGGCGAGCAGACTCGATATCCTCGGATATCGGTAAAAACAAAGCCCCTGTCAAGCGACAGGGGTGTGGTGACCCGGACGAGAATCGAACTCGTGTTACCGCCGTGAAAGGGCGGTGTCTTGACCGCTTGACCACCGGGCCATAGCAAGCAGAAACCGCTCTGCGGCGATCTCTGCTTGATTTGGTAGCGGAAATAGGACTTGAACCTACGACACTTCGGGTATGAACCGAATGCTCTAGCCAGCTGAGCTATTCCGCCATATACACTTCAGTCGGGATCCGGCAAACTCGACTTAAAGCAAAAATTATTATATTATAACATCGTCTGTTTGTCAAGTGTTTTTGCGGATTTTCACTGATTATTTCAGCTATATGTCCTCCGCGAGTTTTACTTTTCAAAGAACTTTCTCAGCTTTAGTCCGTCCTTAAAGTCAAAGTACCTGTCCTCGACCTTGCACATCCATCCTATGATGAAGCCGTTGATCACCGCGCACAGCGCCGTGCCCCAGTTCACGCCCACAAAGGTGCCGAAGCCGAAGAAGATGAACGACAGCGCCACCGCGACAATACAGCTGCATATATCATATATCCATTTTACCGTGCCGGTAGGCTTGCCGGTTTTCTTGGCGAGCTCCGACACAAACAGCTCGTACGCCTCGGGCGGGATGTATGTGTGGAACACAAGCGATACGCCCAGTGTGCAGAACAGCTCTCCCGCGATGAAAAATACTATCCTCAGCCCCCAAGCGTCCTCCGAGAGCGGCGGTATCAGCCACATGATGAGGTCGAGCAGATATCCGTACCACACAGCCGTCACAAACGAGAAGAGATACGATACTCTGAACTTACGCATGATCAGCATCAGCGCGATGACCAGCGCCAGCTGCAGCGTATATTCAGCCACGCCGAAGGTGAACCACCCCATCCCCGGCAGCAGCGAGATATATCTGTGCAGTACATAGGCGGGCGCCACAACCATGCTCATGCCGAAGTTCGCTCTCTCCATAAAGGTCACGCCGAACGCCAACGATATTATTCCGAATAAATATGCAAGCTCGGTATAGAAGACTCGCTTTTTCATTTTTTTCACCTTCAGTTTTCAGCCTCATCTCTCTGTCTGAGCGCGGTACTCAGCGCGTTCTTAAAAGTCCCTGCGTTTGATACAAAAACACAGAAAGCAATGATGAAAATATAACATAATTATTTACAATTTTCAAGTTGAATATGCTCCCGCCTTATGTTATAATTAATCCATAATTATCCAAGGAGGGATTCCATGCTCGATATACACAGCCACTTTTTACCCAAGATGGACGACGGCAGCAAGTCTGTAGAGATGTCCCTTGAGATGCTTCGATCATCCAAGGCTCAGGGCGTCACCACCATGGTCTCCACATCGCATTTTTACGGCAGTCAGGAGGATCCCGATACCTTTCTTAAGAGGCGCGCAAAATCGTTCGCTGCTCTTGAGCCTCATCTCACCGACGACTGTCCCGAGATACTTTTCGGCTCCGAGATACTCTATTATCCCGGCATATCCCAGAGCGAGGTCATCCAGAAGCTCAAGATCGAGGGCACCGACCTCATCCTCATCGAGATGCCCTTCGTCAAGTGGTCTGACCGCATTTTTGAGGAGCTGATCACCCTGCAGTATTACAGCAGTCTGCGCATCATACTGGCTCATGTAGAGCGCTATCAGAGCATCCAGAGCAAGCGGGTTTTTGAGAACCTCTTTGATCAACCCTTCTATTTTCAGTGCAACGCCGAGGCTTTCACTTCTTCAAAATCTCGTAAGTTAGCTCTCAAGATGATAGACAACGACCGTCTGCACTTTCTCGGTACAGACTGCCACAATACCTCTTCACGCCAACCTAACATGAACGAGGCTAAGCGCGTAATAGAGAAGAAGCTCTCCCCCGGCGCTTGGCGTCAGCTCAACGCCGATTTTGAGCATCGCTTCAACCGCCACAGGATCAAGGAATAATAAAAGCTCAGGGCTGTCGTACTCGGTACGGCA
The DNA here is from genome assembly GCA_902776975.1 of uncultured Ruminococcus sp. Classification (GTDB taxonomy): domain Bacteria; phylum Bacillota; class Clostridia; order Oscillospirales; family Acutalibacteraceae; genus Ruminococcoides. The sequence continues at coordinate 39,920 of CACYSI010000006.1, read as the reverse complement.
GCCCGTTATTCATTATCGCTCTATTTTATCTGTTTCAAAGGCATGATAGCCCTCGTACATATAGCTGTTATCTATACCCTTCATATATATCTCTCTGTCGTTGATCTTATCGGTCAGCGCTTCTCTGAGCAGATACTTTATCTCAACATCCTTTACGGGGCTTCTCTCCATAGCGAGCAGATAATCCGTTTTGTCCACCTTGCTCCAGTCTACTACCTTAGACAGCTCTTTTCTCAGTATCAGATCGAGCCATATTCGGGTAGCCCTGCCGTTTCCCTCTCTGAACGGATGCGCGATATTCATCTCAACGTACTTTTCTATGATCTGCTCAAAGGTACTCTGAGGCATTTTCTCAACGTTTTCAAGCGCCGCGGCAAGATACATCACAGGAGCGAACCTGAAGCTCCCTTTAGCGAGATTAACTGTCCTTATCTCACCGGCAAAGTCATATATATCCGAAAACAGTATTCTGTGTATATCCAGCAGCGAGCTGACAGTTCCGGCTTTCATCTCAGTCAATCTTCCGCTGTCATACAGCTCTTTGGCTCTCAGCTTACTGAGTCTCTCTTCTTCTCTCATAAGCTCGGCAGGATCAGTGATATTCAATTTGTTTTGTAAAGTCATATCATCACCCGTCATATTATCATCAGGGCTGTCGTACTCGGTACGGCAGCCCATTTTTTCTGTTAGTTATTATTTATACAGCCGCCGATCCTGCGTTTACGGTTGCTTCCGTATCCGTTGTTTCGGCTTCTTTTTTCTCTTCAGTATTTTCGGGCTTCTTCCTGCCCTTGCCCTGTATCAGCCTTGTGACCAGCGCTACCAGCTCATGCAGAGCCGCGGCGACAGCCACCGTCGCCAGAGCGATAGCGAAGTAATATCCGCCGAGCCCGACCTTAGATATAACGGCGTTCCTGAGCTGTACCGCCGAGTCACCGTTGACTACAGTCATCAGCCTCTGATGTATAAGATATATCTCAAGGCTATATCTGCCGCAGATATAAAACGGCAGGGTTATGATCTTGCCGACTATCTTCAGATACTTATGCGCGAACATCACAAACAACGCTATGAGTATGGATATACCGGGCGCCACAAATGTCGCGGGGTACGCGTTTATGCCCCATACGGTGTTCGGAACAGCTCCGCAGATGACATTCTGAAAATAGTAGCCCGCAATCAAACCGACAGTCATCAGCGGTATATAAACCATCCAGCTGCCCTTTTGCTCTTCCTTTTTCTCATACAGGAACCAGCCGATGTTATAGCCAATGAGGAAGATAGGTATGCGCACTATGCTGCCGTACAGAGGCTGCATATGCGTGTGATAAGTCACTATGCACAGTATCGGAGATATCAGACACGCAAGGCAGGTGAACTTCCACTTTACCGTTGCTTTCTGAAACAGCTTGTCATACAGCGGCACCAGCAGATAAAACAGCAGCAGAGTAGGTATGAACCAGTCAAACCTCTCGGGTATCGAATATACCGTACCTCTGAAATAGTTTATACCCAGTATCGAGAGTATCTTATCGCCTGTGCTGACGTCCGTCTTAAAGAACAGATACCACGCCAAAACTACGATAAGGTACGCGGGCAAGATACGGATAGCGCGCTTTTTATAGAAGTCGAGCGCGTTCTTAGACTTGCGCATCGAGAAGTACAAGCCCAGACCCGACACCATGAGGAACATATCCACACCGTAAAAGCCGATGTCATGGATAAAGTGAAAGACGTCGGTCTTACCCGTGAACAGCGAGTGGAACCACATGACCCAGATCATCGCCGCTCCCATGATATATGTGCGGTATTTACTTAACAAACTCAATTTCATAGGATCTTCTCCCGTTCAACAATATTTAAAGGCTTCTGAATCTAAAGACATTCGCGCAGCGATAAGCCTCCCTTTCCTCTGCGTGTCATTGCGAGGAGCGAAGCGACGTGGCAATCCCACAAAGAGGAGCAGCACACCAAGCCTACGGCATCCGTAGACCGGAGGGTTCCTGTCCCGCAGGGACATTTGCGAAGCGACAAGCCTCCCTTTCCTAAGGGAGGTGCCCCGAAGGGGCGGAGGGTTCCTGTCCCGCAGGGACATTTAACAGTCAACTCGTCCCTTACTTCGCTTCTATCTTCTCCATACCGCCCATATAGGGTCTCAGAGCCTCGGGTATGCTCACGCTGCCGTCGGCGTTGAGGTTGTTCTCGAGGAAGGCGATCAGCATACGGGGCGGAGCCACGCAGGTGTTGTTGAGAGTATGCGCGTAGTACTTGCCGTCCTTGCCCGTTACTCTGATCTTGAGTCTGCGCGCCTGAGCGTCAGTCAGATTAGAGCAGGAGCCTACCTCAAAGTATTTCTTCTGTCTGGGGCTCCACGCCTCGACGTCGATAGACTTGACCTTGAGGTCGGCGAGGTCGCCGGAGCAGCACTCGAGGGTGCGTACGGGGATGTCGAGTGTACGGAAAAACTCAACGGTATTCTGCCACAGCTTTTCAAACCACATACGGCTCTCGTCGGGCTTGCAGACTACTATCATCTCCTGCTTCTCAAACTGGTGGATGCGGTATACGCCGCGCTCCTCTATACCGTGAGCGCCCTTCTCCTTTCTGAAGCAGGGGCTGTAAGATGTCAGCGTGTAAGGCAGGTCCTCTTCTTTAAGTATAGTATCAATGAACTTACCGATCATGCTGTGCTCGGAGGTACCGATCAGGAAGAGATCCTCTCCCTCGATCTTGTACATCATAGCGTCCATCTCGGCAAAGGACATAACGCCCGATACAACGTTTGAGCGGATCATGTAGGGCGGTATGCAGTATGTAAAGCCCTTGTTGATCATGAAATCGCGAGCGTAAGAGATAACGGCAGAGTGCAGTCTGGCGATATCTCCCATGAGATAATAGAAGCCGTTGCCGGCTACCTTGCGGGCGGCGTCAAGATCGATACCGTTCAGTCTCTCCATGATCTCGGTATGATAAGGCACCTCAAAGTCGGGTACTACAGGCTCGCCGAAGCGCTCTATCTCAACATTCTCGCTGTCGTCCTTGCCTATCGGCACGTCGGGGTCAATGATGTTGGGTATGATCATCATTATCTCGGTGACCTTTTCGTTCAGCTCAGCCTCTTTCTTCTCGAGCTCTTCGAGCTGAGCGCCCTGAGCGGCTACCTCAGCCTTGAGCTGCTCTGCCTTTTCTTTTTCACCGCGGGCGAAGCATCCGCCGATCTCCTTAGAGATCTTGTTGCGGTTGGCGCGCAGAGCGTCAGCCTCACCCTTAGCGGCGCGAGCCTGCTTGTCCAGCTCGATGACCTCGTCTACGAGCGGCAGCTTTTTGTCCTGAAATTTGTTTTTGATGTTCTGCTTTACGATCTCAGGATTCTCTCTTAAAAATTTGATGTCAATCATTTTCTTTCATTCCCTCCAAAAATTTTTCCGATTCTTTTACATTCTCCGGATCGACCAAAGTCGTGTTCCAGAGCTTTTCTATTTTATTCGCCAGCATAAACAGCTCGGCGGGGTTATAAAATTCTATCGTCAGCTCCCCTACTCCTTTAGCCTTGTTGTCGCTGACAGATACCTTGGTGCCTAAGTGCTCGCTGAGCGACAGCTCCACCTCGGTATACAGAGCGGGCTTTGACGCCGCCGATTTTTTTGCCTTTGCGGGTCTATCGCCGCTTAACGCCGCGCTGTTCAGCTTTTTGACCAGAGCCTCGGTCTCGCGTACGGACAGCCCTTCTTTGACTATTTTATCAGCCGTCTGCTTTACCGCGCCCCCGTCCTCTAAAGCGAGCAGCGCTCTCGCGTGTCCGGGGCTGAGTCTGCCGCTGTCGAGCATCGGCGCCACATCCTCGGGCAGTCCGAGCAGTCTTAAGATGTTCGCTACCGCCGAGCGCGATTTGCCTACGGTGCGGGCCACATCCTCCTGCGAGAAGCCGTAATCGTCCATCAGCGAGCGATAGCCCTTAGCCTCCTCAAGCACGCTCAGATCCTGCCTCTGCAGATTCTCTATCAGAGCTATCTGCATGGTCTCGCTGTCGCTGAGCTCTCTGACGATAGCGGGTATCTCAGTGAGTCCCGCCATGCGCGAGGCGCGGTATCGGCGCTCGCCGGCTACTATCTGATATCCGCCGTATATCTGCGGACGTACAAGTATCGGCTGCAGCACTCCGTGCGCCCTGATGCTTTCGGAAAGCTCCTGCAGAGCTTCTTCGTCAAAGCTGCGGCGCGGCTGACTGCGGTTAGGCTCGATCTGCGATATCTTTATGGTGACTATCTCGCTGTTGTCCTCGGTATCGTTCTCGCTGAATATCGCCGAGAGACCTTTGCCGAGGCCGCCTATTTTTTTAGCCATTCTTTATCTCCTTACGTATGATCTCCTGGGCGAGTCCCAGATATGCCTCCGAGCCCTTACAGCTCTTGTCATAGTACATGATCGGCATACCGAAGGACGGCGCCTCGCTCAGCCTTACGCCTCTTGGTATGACGGTACCGAAGACCTTTTTCGGAAAATACTGTTTTACCTCGCTCACTACCTGCTGAGTCAGGTTGAGTCTGCCGTCATACATCGTCAGCAGTACGCCCTCTATCCTGATATGCTCGTTTAATTTGCGCTTGACATATCTGACGGAGTTCATCAGCTGTGACAGACCCTCAAGCGCGTAGTACTCGCACTGTATGGGTACCAGCACACTGTCGCAGGCAGTCAGAGCGTTGGTGGTGATGATACCCAGCGACGGCGGACAGTCGATGATTATGTAGTCGTAGTTGTTCTTTACCGGCAGCAGAGCTTTTTTGAGTCTTTGCAGCCTGTCCGACGCGTCAAGTATCTCAAACTCTACCGCGGCGAGATCAATTCCCGCGGGCATTAAGTCCAAATTTTTGTACTTTGTATGTTGGATGACCTCTTCTGCCTTAGCTTCGCCCAGCAGTATCTCATAGGTGCTTTTTTCGATGCTGCGCTTGTCAAAGCCAACGCCGCTCGTAGCGTTGCCCTGAGGGTCGATATCCACCAGCAGGACGCGCTTGTCATAGTATCCAAGCCCCGCCGCTATGTTGACAGCCGAGGTGGTCTTGCCCACTCCGCCCTTCTGATTAGCTACGGTTATTATCTTAGTCATTGTTTCACCTTCTTCTCAGTTCCGGCTCATCTGTACCGATCCTTGAAAAACTATTCAAGTAACGGTACTAAGCTGCTATGATCACCGCGGTGTTTTCTGAGCTTAGTTTAAGACCGGAGCCGTTTTCTCATATACGCTAATTATTGTATCACAAATCCCTGTCTATGAAAAGACCTTTTGCTGATTTTTTAGTCCTCTAATTTTTATGACAATGCCGCGCAATTCGCGACATACGTTTTTCATGCGTATTATTCCGTCAGTTTGTCCCAAAATGTTTCACGTGAAACATTTTCAGTTGGTAGTTGTTAGTTGGTAGTTGATAGTTTAATATACTTGTAATAGAGATTCTTGCTGTTCAGCCGAAAATCTAACTTATTGCAGGGGAGGGTCTTGACCCTCCCGCGATAAGTTTAATAAAGATGATCCGCTTTTCTTCTGTCATCCCGATCTTGTGGAGTGATATTTTAACGACTGTTTTTCTTTCAGTTGTAACTGACAGAAGTGATACTGTTAAACGTCGATACTATATATTCGAAACACGTCAGCGTTTCCCGCAACCATTCACCATTCACTATTCGTCATTCACCAAAACAACCCCCTAAACGCCGACAACCGCACGCTTTCGCGCACGGCTGTCGGCAAGGGGTTCAGATAAGGAAATGGGTATGAGTGGATAGGTAATACTGTTCTTCCAAACCACAGGATGAAGTTATTTGAACCCGATAACGAGTCCGTATCATCCTACGATCTGTCATCACACTTTTGCCTACCGGGAAAGAATATATCTAAAGCTCACAGAGCTTTGATATCGGTCTGTCATCCGTTCAGATATGTAAAGGTCACACACGGGCGGACTTAGGTATCTTGACGGTATACTCTATATAGTCGTCTGTCTCAGAGCGGCGCGAAATCGCGTTGATGCCAGACAGGCGCATGGTGTCTACCGCCTTGTTGATGGTATTGACGAAGATACGCACATCCTTTACGGCGATCTTTCGCTCGGGTCTTCTCTGTGGCTCAGGCTCGGGCTTCTTTATAAGAGCGTCGGTCACCAGCTCCTCAGCCGCGCTGACGCTCAGCCCGTCGGATATTATCCTGCTTAGTACCTCGCGCCTGAGAGCCTCGTCGTTTATCCTCAGCAGCGCTCTGGCGTGTCTCTCGCTGAGGTTAGCTGTCAGTATCCACTCCTGCTCGTCAAAGGTCAGCCTGAGCAGTCTGAGCTTGTTGGCTATCGTGCTCTGCTTTTTGCCGAGCTTTATCGCAGCCTGCTCCTGAGTCAGCCCGTACTTGCGTATCAGTCGGGCTATCCCCCGCGCCTCCTCAAACATATTGAGATCGGTCCGCTGCAGGTTCTCGATCAGTGCCAGCAGGGCGCTGTCCTTGTCGCCGCATCTATGTACCACGCACGGCACCTTGCTGAGTCCCGCCATCACCGCGGCGCGCAGTCTGCGCTCACCCGCTATCAGCTCAAACTCGGTATTATTTATGCGTCTTACGACCAGCGGCTGGAGGATGCCGTTCTCGACTATCGAGCGCGAGAGGCTTCTGAGCTCATCTTCGTCAAAATTCCTGCGTGGCTGGGTACGGTTGGGTCGTATCTGGATGGTAGCTATATTAAGTACCTTGTTATCTCTGAAGAGTACGCCGCCCACCTTTCTCACCCCGTCCGCGCAGCTTTCGCCGGGTCCGCTTTGAGTCAAACATCACCATACAGATATGTTGTACTGTCTTGCGCCTCACAGCTTGTCCCGACAGGTATTATAATAGCACCTGTACGGCTTGAAAGTTGTCGTATCCTGAGCAACTTTTTTCAAATTTTATGTCATTTAACAAAAGATAAGAGAGACTCCTGTCGAAGTCCCTCTGTCATAATCACAACGGTTTGTTTTTGATAGCCTTGCTCTTGCGGGGATATCTGTCGGGAGTAGGCGCTGTCTTTTCTATCTCTATGATGCATCTCTCTCCGGCAATACCTAACCCAAAGCTATGTACAGCCTTTATCTCGCCGCAAAGCTCGTTTAACGCGTTCTTTGCCTCATCTATCTCTGTCTGAGCGTCCTTGCTCTTCATGGCTATGAAGATTCCGCCTGTCCTGACATACGGCATATCGTACTCGCACAGGGTATTGAGCGAGGCTACCGCCCTCGAAACAGCATAGTCAAAGCTGTCTCTGAGCTCTGTCCGAGAGCCGTCCTCAGCTCTGCTGTGTATCATAGTAACATCATCTATGCCCAGCTCAGCGCAGACTTCATCTAAGAAAACAAGCCGTTTATTAAGGCTGTCGAGCAGAGTCAGCCGTATATCCGGACGCGCTATCTTGAGCGCCATACCGGGAAATCCCGCTCCGGTGCCCACATCTATCACGCTCGCTCCCTGCTGTATATCTACATAGCTGAGCAGGCTCAGACTGTCGGCAAAGTGCTTGAGCGCTACGTCCTCAGGCTCGGTTATCGCCGTCAGATTCATCTTTTCGTTCCACTCTATAAGCAGTTCATAGTATCGGCTGAGCTTAGCGCTCGCTTCATCCGATACTGATATATCAAATCGAGACAGAACATCTTTTAAAATCGTTTCAAAACTACTCATCATTCGCCTCTTTTGTTTTGCTTCATCAGATATATCATCAGCACGCTGATATCGGCAGGAGATACTCCGCTGATACGGCTCGCCTGACCTATATTAAGCGGTTTTATCTTGTTGAGCTTTTCCTGAGCCTCAAGTCTGAGTCCCGTGACATTCATATAGTCTATATCGTCCGGCAGGCGCTTGGTCTCGAGCTTTCGCATATTTTCTACAGCGGCAAGCTGCTTTTTGATATAGCCCTCATACTTGACTGATATCTCAACCTGTTCAAATACCGCTCTGTCAAGATCGGGTCTGCTTTTATCTACGGGCGCGAGAGCCTCATAGCTCAACTCGGGTCGCTTGAGCAGGTCTATCAGCCGTATGCCTGTAGTCACGTCGGATGTTTCACGTGAAACAAGTATCTCGCTGAGCTCCTTTGACGGGGCTATCACAGTCTCGGCTACGCGCTTTCGCTCAGCTTTTATCTGCTCCTGTTTGAGCGTAAAACGGCTGTATCTCTCGTCGCTTATCAGTCCGAGCTTATATCCTATGGGTGTCAGTCTCTCGTCGGCGTTGTCCTGTCTGAGTATCAGACGATACTCGCTGCGCCCCGTCATCATCCTGTACGGCTCGTTAGCTCCTTTAGTTATGAGGTCATCTATGAGAGTACCTATATATGACGACGCTCTGTCGAGTATCAGCGGCTCCCTGCCCCGGATCTTCAAAGCGGCGTTTATGCCCGCTACCAGTCCCTGGGCGGCTGCCTCCTCATATCCCGAAGAGCCGTTGAACTGCCCCGCTCCGTACAGTCCGGGGAAATCCTTGAACTCCAAGGTAGCGAGCATGGATGTAGGGTCGATACAGTCATACTCTATAGCGTAGGCGGGTCGCATTATCATCGCGTGCTCCAGACCCTTTATCGTATGGTAAAACTCCGTCTGCACCTCTTCGGGCAGAGATGAGGACATACCCTGCAGATACATCTCCTCGGTGTCCTCGCCGCAAGGCTCGATAAAGAGCTGATGACGCTTTTTATCTGCGAAACGCACTATCTTATCCTCGAGGCTCGGGCAGTAACGCGGCCCTACTCCTTCTATCATGCCTGAGTAGAGCGGACTGCGGTGGATGTTGTCGAGGATGATCTGCTTGGTATCTTCATTAGTCCAGCTTACATGGCAGACTATCTTATTCTCGACAGGCGTCAGAGTATCGTAAGAGAAGGGTACCGTAGGCTCATCGCCCTCCTGCACCTCAAGCTCGCTGAAATCTATGGATGAGCGCTTGACTCTCGCGGGAGTACCCGTCTTGAATCGGCGTGTCTTGACTCCGAGCTTACGCAGGCTGTCACCGAGGAACGCAGAGGGGAATATCCCGTCGGGACCGCTCTCGTAGCTGACCTCGCCGACAAATATACGGCCGCCCAAATATGTGCCTGTAGCGATGATGACCGCTTTGGCGCTGAACACACCTAACATACGGGTAGTCAGCAGCCACATACCGCTCTCGTCTCTCTCTATATCTGTGATCTCCGCCTGTCTGAGGTCGAGACCCTCCTGCAGCTCGAGCTTATGCTTCATCACGGTCGAATACCTGCGGCGGTCTATCTGAGCTCGCAGAGAGTGTACAGCCGGGCCCTTGCCGCGGTTGAGCATACGGCTCTGGAGAGTACACTCGTCGGCAGTCCTGCCCATCTCGCCGCCGAGAGCGTCTATCTCGCGCACGAGATGACCCTTGGCGGTACCGCCGATAGACGGATTGCACGGGCAGTTGCCCACCGCGTCCATATTGATTGTAAAGACGGCGGTCTTACATCCGAGCCGTGCCGCGGCGAGCGCGGCTTCGATACCTGCGTGACCGGCGCCTATCACCGCTATATCATAATGTCCTGCTTTGTATGTTGACATAACTTCACCTTAAATATATATAAGTTATAATCGAATATTGTCTTTATATTTCTGCTGTCATTCTGAGAGAGAACACACATGTCCAAGCGAGCGGAGACTGTACAGATATGTGAGCTTTTCTTGCGGCAACCCTCCGCCCTGTCGGGCACCTCCCTTAGAAAAGGGAGGCTCAAGTACTACCAACTACCAACCAACAACTTACAACAAAAATGTTTCACGTGAAACATTATTTACCTACACAGAAGTTGTGGAACACTCTGTCCACTACCTCGTCGGTGACTCTCTCGCCTGTCAGCTCGCAGAGATAAGCTATAGCCTCTTCGATGCTGACGGTTATCGCGTCAAAGGTCATCCCTATATTTAGTGCTTCGATAGCTTCATGTACACAATTCCTTGCGTTTATGGTCAGACTGCGCTGTCGCTCATTATATATAAGAGTCAGGTTTGAATCCAGATCCGATACCGCGTACACACGCTTTATCGCCTCGATAAGCTCCCTGACGCCGTCGGAGTTCTTAGCCGACATACGCACGATCTCTTTGAACTTGTCCTTCAGCTTTTCTTCATCTAACTTTGACGGCAGATCGGTCTTGTTGATTATCGCTATCGACGGAGCGTCCGCGGCTGAGTCGATGATCTCCATGTCATCGTCGCTGAGCTCCTTTGATGAGTCGAATACACACAGGATCAGCGCCGCTGTCTCGAGCTTAGCGCGAGCCTTCTCTACGCCTATGCTCTCTATCTCGTCGCCTGTTGTCCTTATGCCCGCGGTATCGCTCAGATTAAGCACGATATCATCGAGAGCCACTGACTCTTCGACTATATCTCTGGTAGTACCCGCGACAGATGTGACTATGCTCTTATCAAAGCCTGCGAGAAGATTCATCAGCGTACTTTTGCCTACATTGGGCTTGCCCGCTAACACGGTATCTATACCGTCTTTCAGTATACGACCGTTATCGTAGCTTTTAATGATATCGTCAAGCTCTTTCCCGGCTTTAGTGAGAGCGGATATCAGCTCCTCCGAGCTTATCTCGGGTATATCCTCCTCGGGATAATCCGCCCATGCGTTAAGATGAGCCGCCTTATCGAGCAGAACTGCTTTTATACCGTCTATCCTCTCGGAGAGAGCTCCGTCCTTGATCTCAAGGGCGGCTCTTGCCGACGCTTTTGAGCGTGAGCTGATGATATCCATGACAGCCTCAGCCTCTATCAGATCGAGCTTGCCGTTCAGAAAAGCCCTCTTTGTGAACTCTCCCGCCTGCGCGGGCTGAGCGCCCGCGTCAAGCACCGCTCTAAGTACCGCCGCTGTGACATATACTCCGCCGTGACAGGACAGCTCCACTACATTCTCACCCGTATAGCTGTGAGGCTCTCTGAACACCGTCGCGATACACTCGTCTATCCTCTCGCCGCCTGTGTATACATCGCCGAGAGCGCAGGTATAGCCCTTCATATCACTCAGCTTAGTACCGGACTTAGACTTGAATATCTTATCTGATATATCTATCGCCCCGTCGCCCGATACACGGATGACCGAGATACCGGCGCTCGCCTTAGCGGTAGATACAGCCGCTATAGTTTTGTTGTTCATATTAATATACCTGTAATCTAATTTCAAATAAAACCCTTTAACATCTATTGCGTTAAATTCCGCATAGCTGCGTTGTCAATCTTGACAGGCGCCAGCCTGCCTGCGATCTCCGCCTTGCTCTGCGAAATTTTCCGCAAATATCTTGTTTAAGCGTTTTAATTGAAATTAGTATAAATCAAAAAAGGATGGTATCAAAAACGGGCGGATGACCGCCCGTTAATTCTTACTTATCTATTCTGCCGTACAGACCGAACTCTCCGCCCTCGTTGAGCGGTTTACGGTCGGGATTGGGAGCGGGTGACTGCTTCGGCTTGGAATTGCGTCTGCCGTAATTGCCGCCGCGTCTGCCGCCTCTGCCTCTGTTGTTATACTCTCTGTTCTTGCCGTCGGGACCGATGACGACATGACGGTTCATGTTCTCGCCCTCGCTCCAGGAGGTAGCTCCGTTTACCTGCTGCACAGCCGTATGGATGATACGGCGTTCATAGGGATTCATCGGCTCGAGAACTACCTTTCTGCCTGTCTTGGCTGCCTTGATAGCTCTCCTTTTACCGAGAGACTCGAGGGTCTTTTCACGCTTCTCGCGATAGTCGCCTGTGTTGATGACTACTCTCTTATATGAGTTGTCGATACGGTTAGCCGCGAGGCAGGCGAGATACTGCAGAGCGTCGAGGGTCTCGCCTCGTCTGCCGATGATGAAGCCTACGTCGTCACCTTCGATATCTATGGTGATGACGTTGTCATCTACCGATGAAGTCACGGTGATACCGCTCAGACCCATATTGTCGATGATGTTCTTTATATAATCCTCAGCCGACTGTGTAGCCGAGACCTTGATGCTGACCTTTACCTTAGCGGGGCTGCCGCCGAACAGACCGAGCACCTTTTTAGCTCCTCTGTCGAGCACTTCGATCTCAAGGTTTTCGTCATAAGTATCGACGCCGAGCTCCTTGAAGGCGGCCTCTTTAGCCTCTTCGACCGTAGCGCCTGTACCGATTGCTTCTCTTAACATTTTGACACCTTCTATAGTTATTTCTTCTTACTGTTATTTGTAGTGTTGAGCTGCGGCTGTGATACCGGCTGATAGTCATACGGTACCTTAGCCTCCTTCAGCTCCATCAAAGCTATGTGCTCCGCCTCGGCTTTGGCGTTCATATGCGCCGCCGAATAGAACTTACTGATCAGCACCGTCTGTACAAAGCCGAATATGGTCGACCATATCCAGTAAAATCCTACAGCGCCCGGTACGATATAAGAGATGTATACCGTGATCAGAGGCAGGAGATAGAGCATATACTTCATGCATCCCTGCTGATTCTGCATGGGGCTGCCGTTGAGTCTTGTGGTGAGTATCTGCGAACCTAAAGAGGTAACAAGACAGAGGATCGGGATGATGATGATAGCGGATTTAAAGCCTTCTGTCTGGGGGATAGAGAGAAGATCCAGACCTAAAAAGTTAAAGCCGCCGGCGAGATTGTGTATCTCGGAGAGCTCCTTTGCCGGTAGACCCTGCTGAGTAAGCATGGCTATGTTATCGGGGTTAGTGAACAGCTTTAACGCGTTCATCTCAGAGTAGATATTATTTTGAGTCATATATACGCCGGGGATCATGTTGAGCTGGTTTATGACCTGAGAACTGAGGTGGATAACGTTAGACAGCGGACGAACTACCGCGTAGTAGATGCCCAGCATTATGATCATGGGGAAGAGAGAGGTAGCGCAGCCCGACATAGGGGACACGCCCTCTTTTGCGTACAGCTTCTGTATCTCTTCATTATACTTAGCCTTATTGTTGCCGTACTTTTCTTTGAGCTCTCTCTGCTTAGCCTGCAGAGAGGCGTTGGCGGCCATGCTCTTTTGCTGTTTTATAGAAGAGGGGAACAGTATAGCCCTGAATATCAGGGTAAAAACGATGATGGCGATACCGAAGTTCTGGAATACCCAGAATACCGCCCACAGTATGTAGCCGAATATGCTGCCGATAAAATTAAAAACTGTAAACATACTAAAAAGCCTTTCTTAAAGCTTTCATAAGCTCTCTTAAAGCCGTAAATATACTTTATCTGAGCTTATGCTTTTTTTCGGGGACGGGGTCGTAGCCGCCCTTGGACCACGGATTGCATCTGAGTATCCTCCATAATCCCATAAAGCCGCCCTTGAACGCTCCGAAGCGCTCTATCGCCTCGTAGGTATATTGAGAGCAGGTGGGATAGTACTTACACTTGGGTCCGGTATGTGGTGATATGGCAGTCTGATAAAAACGAATAAGCTTTAACAGTAGATATTTCATCTTACTTAACTATGCCGAGCGCGTTCAGGTGCTCGCGCATATATCTCTCAACTTCGGTACTCTTGACGTACGAGGTACGGGTACGCGCCACAAAAATGATATCATACGGCGCGCCGAGATCAGCTGAGATATTTGTGAAAGCCGCTCTGATGACTCTGCGGCTGCGGTTACGTCTGACTGCCTTGCCGACCTTTTTTGAGGTGGTTATCCCTATCCTAAGGTTATTGTTTTTGTTTTTGAGCGCATAGGTAACGAGAACAGGCGACACGAGTGATCTGCCTCTGCGGTAGATACGCTGATAATCCCTGTTGCTGGTAATCGTAGTATACTTCATCTAACCACCGGTAATGTAATAAGCTGCCGACGCCCGTAAGGGCTGAGTGGGATATCTACAGTCTCCGCCTCTGATACAAGCGGATGATACACTATATGACGCTGTTTTCACGTACTTTTGTGTTTATCTGTAAATGAAAAGAAAGACCACTGCCCACAGTGGCCTTATCATCTTAGTATGACAGCTGCTTTCTGCCCTTAGCTCTTCTTCTGGAGAGAACCTTGCGGCCGTTGCTTGTAGACATTCTCTTTCTGAAGCCGTGCTCCTTTTTGCGGTGGATCTTCTTAGGCTGATATGTTCTGAGCATTTAAACTCCTCCTTTCGGGTGCATAACCTTACAAATTAGCATTATAGCTTAATTTTTCTTATTAGTCAATATAAATTTTCGCTTATTTATAATGTTTTTTTACAAGATAGATGTGCAAAAAAACGTGACCACAAGATATTGTATCAAGATTTTTCGGCACCACAATCAGACAGATCATCGGTCTGTCATAATGCACATTTATATGTATATATATAATACTTATATATGTATATTATTTTTCAACATTATCGGTTGCTTTTATGTTGAAAATTTGATATAATAATTTACGATTATGGGCTTATTATAATTTGACTGTTATATATAACACTGAAATAGTATTCTTAATAAAGTTTAAGGGGTAATATATGGAAAATTTCAACGAGGGATGGAGCATAATCTGCGACTATCTCAGACAGGAAAAGAAAATAGCCGAAGTCGCTTATAATACCTGGATATCACGCATAACTCCGGTAGGTATAGACTTTGAAAAGGGACTCATCACTCTGATGGTGCCTAACGAGTTTCACCGTCAGACTTTGATACGCGGATATCTGTCGAGATTTGAAGAGGCTTATGAGGCGGTGCTCGGGACGAGCTTTGAGACCATCTTCATCCTGCCGGAAGAAGGAGAAAAACAAAAAGAAAGGCTGCTCGGCGACGAGACCTCCGCTGACGCGGGATATGAATTCACCTTTGATACCTTCATAGTAGGCTCGTCTAACAAATTCGCTCACGCGGCGTCGCTCGCGGTAGCTCAAAATCCCGCCAGCGCTTACAATCCTCTGTTTTTGTACGGCAACTCGGGACTGGGCAAGACCCACCTGCTGTACGCCATAGGCAACGAGATCAGAAAGACTCATCCGGACTATAAAGTGATCTACATAAAGGGCGAGGACTTTTCAAACGAGATCATACAGTCGATACTCAACAAGACCACCGCTCAGTTCAGACAAAAGTACCGTCAGACCGACGTACTGCTGGTAGACGATATCCAGTTCATCGGCGGCAAGGAGAGCACACAGGAGGAGTTCTTTCACACCTTCGACGCCTTGTATGACGCTAAAAAGCAGATAGTGCTGTCATCGGACAGACCTCCCAAAGAGATCAAGGTGCTGACAGACAGACTGAGGAGCAGATTTGAGATGGGTCTGCTCGCCGATATCCAGGCGCCGGACTTTGAGACCCGCATGGCTATCATCAAGCGCAAAGCTGAGATAATAGGTCTCGATCTGAGCGACGATCTGTGCGCTTATATAGCCAACAAGCTCAAAACAAATATAAGACAGCTCGAGGGCGTGGTCAAAAAGCTGATGGCGAGATATAATCTGACAAAAGAAAAGCCGACACTCTCGATAGTCAACGAGAGCATCTCGGAAATACTCAACGACGATACTCCGCCGGAGCTGACTGTAGAGAAAATAGTGGACGAGGTCTGCCGCACCTTTGGGGTAGACAGCGACGACCTGAGATCTCAGAAATCGCGCAGAGCTAATATCAACAAACCAAGACAGATAGCTATATACATAGTCAGAGAGCTGACCACTCTGTCGATGGAGAGCATCGGCAACGAGTTCGGCAACAGACACTACTCGACTATCGTTTATACCGTACAGCAGGTAGAGAAGGAGATCAGAAAAGACCCTTCGCTCAGAGCTACGGTAGAGGATATCATAAAGAATATCAGAGAGAGATAGTTTTAGTAGTTTTCCATGGATATAAACATGTGAGGTTTCAACGTCATGTTTAATAGTTGATATGTTGAAAATCACAGGACGAGATTTCCATAATGTTTAGAGAGAAGTATGGGAAAAAAATCCAGTAATGACGCGATGAATTGATGATTTCCTCATTTCAACGCCCCCTACTACTATTACTATAATATAAATAATATCATATCATTTCAGTTAGGTGGACTGATGTTTCTTTCTGTGATCAAAATAACTACCAACCACCGACTAACAACTATTAACTAAATCAAAAGAGGTAAATAATATGAGATTCAGATGCATGAGAACAGATATGTCAAACGCGGTGTCTAACGTATCGAGAGCGGTATCGGCTAAGGCTACCATACCGGCTCTTGAAGGTGTGCTCATAAAAGCGTATAACGGTAATCTCGAGATATCGGGCTATGATCTCGAGATAGGTATAGTCACACAGATCGAGGCGACTGTCATAGAAGAGGGAGAGATCGTAGTATCGGCAAGGCTGTTCAACGATATCATCCGCAAGCTGCCCGAGGAGATAGTCAATATCGAGACTGACGAAAGACTGATAACATATATAAATTCGGGAGCCGCGGACTATCAGATAGTAGGCATAAACTCGACAGAGTATCCCGATCTGCCTAATGTCGATGAGATCAACGGCATGACAGTGAACGCCGAGATACTCAAGAACATGATCAGACAGACGGTATTCGCTACCTCGGATAATATGGCTAAGCCTATTTATACAGGCTCGCTGTTTGAGATAAAGGGCGGCATTTTCAGAGTAGTGGCTGTTGACGGCTTCAGAATGGCTATAAGGATGGAAAATGTCGACAGTGATATAGAGGCTAAGTTTGTAGTGCCGGCTAAAACTCAGAATGAGATATTGAAGCTGATTACCGATCCCAAGAAGGACGTCACTCTGACGGTAGGTCAGCGTCATATAGTATTCAAGGTCGAGAACTACAGCATCATATCAAGGCTGCTGGAAGGAAACTTCCTCGACTATAAGATGCCCGAGTCGGCGTCTACCGAGTTTGTCATCAACACGAGGATACTCGCTTCGTCCGTAGAGAGAATGGCGCTGCTTACAAACGAGAAGATACAGTCTCCGGTGCGCTGCTCCATCACCGCCGATGAGATAAAGCTCTCTTGCTCGACGACTGTCGGCAGGGCGAATGATATGATACCCGCTTCGGTAGTCGGCAACGATGTTGAGATAGGCTTCAATAACCGTTATCTGCTCGACGCTCTGAAGAACGCCGAGACGGATGAGGTAAGGGTGATGCTCAACGGCAGTTTGCAGCCTATGATAATAAGACCCGTGACGGGCGACAGCTTTACCTTCCTCGTTGTTCCGATGAGATTAGCGGCGGAGTGATAATAGTTAGTAGTTAGTAGTTTTTAGTTGGTAGTTATTTAGTATATATGGAAATAATCAAGATAGATGAAGAATATATAAGACTCGACAATCTGATGAAGTTTGCCGGTATGTGCAACTCGGGAGGCAGAGCTAAGTTTCTGATCCAGGGGGGCGAGGTAAAGCTCAACGGTGAGATCTGTACCATGAGAGGTAAAAAGATCCGCCCGGGGGATAAGGTCGAGTATGACGGCAGAACTGTAGAGGTCGCTATTGAAGGTAAGTGAGCTTAGCTTTGAAAAGTATCGTAATCTGAAAGACAGCTCGATAGCGCCCTCGGACAAGGTAAACGTCATCTACGGCGAGAACGCCAACGGCAAGACAAATCTGCTGGAGGCGATCTGGCTGTTCTGCGGAGGGCACTCTTTCAGAGGCTCAAAAGAGAATGAGATGATCCGCTTCGGCGAGAGCTTTTTTAAGCTCGGGATGAAGTTCTTTTCACAGGAAAGAGAGCAGGAAGCCGAGATAATCTTTGATAAAGGGCGAAAGCTGATAAGGATAAACGGAGTTGATAAAAGCTCGTCGTCTTATCTGACCGAGGTCTTCTCGGCTGTTGTGTTCTCGCCCGAGCATCTGAGCCTTATCAAGAGAGGCCCTAATATCAGACGCAGATTTCTGGACGCGGCTATATGTCAGCAAAGGATAAGATACGCCTCGATTCTGTCAAAATACAATCAGATAATAAATCAGCGAAACGCGCTTTTGAAGGATATATACAAGCACAGCGAGCTTAAAGATACCCTGTCAATTTGGGATGATTCGCTGACGGTGGTGGGCGCGCGGATACTCAAAGAGAGATTTGAATATCTGAAGATGCTCAGAGAGCCCGCCTTGAAATATCACAGGGGCATATCGTGCGATAAAGAAGAGCTGGAGATATGCTGTATCTGCTCATGCGGAGCGGATGAAAACGACGATGAGGGCACACTGAGAGATAAGCTGAGCGAGGCGCTGAAAAGATCACGCCGCGAGGACTATCATACGGGCAATACTTCCGTCGGTCCTCACCGCGATGATCTCGACTTCAAGATCAACGGCATATCGGCGAGACGCTTCGGCTCTCAGGGTCAGCAGAGATCGGCTGTGCTGTCGCTCAAGCTGTCCGAAGCCGAGCTGCTGTATAAAAAGAATGAAGAAAGACCCGTGATACTGCTCGACGACGTACTGTCGGAGCTTGATAACAGCAGACAGGACTTTTTGCTCAACAGGGTAGAGGACTATCAGGTCTTTGTGACCTGCTGTGAAGAGAGCAACAAGGAGCAGCTGAAAAGGGGCAAGGTTTTTTACATAGAAAACGGGGTGGTCGGAGAATGAAATATCTGCATCTCGGTAAAGATACCTCTATAGAGATAGCTAATATCGTGGGGATATTCGATCTCGATACCTCGACCGTCAGCAAGCACACGAGGAGCTTTTTGAGCATATGCGAAAAAGAGAACAGGATAGTGAATGTAAGCTATGAACTGCCTAAATCATATATCCTGTATGACTTCGGCGGAGAGTACTCGGTATATCTGTCGCCGCTGAATACAGCGACGCTTATAAAGAGAATGTCGGAGTGAGGATGAGAGGATAGTTGAGGTGGGATAATTCGATTTGAGTGACTGCCTCACTGAGTTATTGATTTTGCATAGAGGTTGACCCCTCATCCGTCACCGCCTTGATCGGCGGCGACACCTTCCCCCCGAGGTGAAGGCTAACATAAGGAAAGGAATATAAAAAATGATCAATTGCAGATGTCCGTACTGCGGAAAAGAGATATCTTACTTTAAGGGTCTGACGATCCGCAGAAGGGGAGAGTACTACTGTAATAAGTGTAAGAAAGAATCCAATATATACATCAATAAAAGCATATGGGTATTGTTCTTCGGAGCGTTGGTATTCTCTCTGATAATCCTGGGCTATTATCTCATAATGACAAACAGAGAGAATCTGTGGTTTATGCTGTTTGCAGTCATACCGTTTTTGCTGTTTTATTTGTTATCGCCCTTATTCATCAGGCTAAGACCTAAGAAAAAATTTCAGGATTCTCTGTATGATACGGAGATGGTCAATAATCCCATGGCTGATCCCGATCCTACCATGGCGTCGTCGGCTAAGGTGGCTCCCGCCTTTGTGGATGATGTAGTTTTGGGTGATAATGACTCAAAGCCCGTGATAAACGCGGATGTCTTCAACGCTATCAAGGGCGAGCGCAAGGTAGCTGAGGACACGGACGGCGGCACAAAGAGCTTTGACCGCTTTGAAAATATATCGAGCTCGGGCGATAAGGGCGCGACGAGGCCTGTAGGTAATCTGAAGGATATATCCTCGGCGTCCGACGGCAGACGCGACTTCTCGAGATTCAGCTGATATGTTCAGGCTGCCGGTTTGTCCGCACTGCGGGACGATATACAGATATAAGGATACTAAAAAGGCTATCAGGGATAAGGACAATATCTGCTATCACTGTAATAAAAAATTCAGAGCAAAGATATTTCCGGGTATCCTGATCGGGGCTGTGATCCCGCTCATATTGTGTATCGTGATAAATATAATTTTGCTGTCGAGTATGAAAGAAGCTCAGATCATACCGCTGTTCGCGGTGACGCTGGTTTTTTTACTGATAATATATTTGATAATTCCGTTTTTCACAAAATTCAGGAAAACAGAAGACGATAAAAAATGATCGGTTGAGATTGCCGCAGCATAAATGCTTCGCAATGACTATTAATATAGGTTGAGATTGCCACAGCATAAATGCTTCGCAATGACTATTAATATAGGTTGAGATTGCCACGGCATAAATGCTTCGCAATGACGATTAATTATAAGGTTGAGATTGCCACGGGCTGACACGCGTGTCGAGCCCTCGCAATGACTTTATCTGATACGGAGGAATTGAATTGGATAAGAACAAAGATGAGATCCGCTCGGTCGAAGAGGTAGTTGAGGAGCTCATGGAGAGAGCCGAAACAGATATCGAGACAGTGGATATTACGGATGACGAAAAGATGACTAAGGTAGAGGGCGACTACGGCGCGGACGAGATACAGGTCCTCGAGGGACTTGAGGCCGTGCGTAAGCGCCCCGGTATGTACATAGGCTCGACAGGCGAGAGAGGTCTGCATCATCTCGTATATGAGATAGTGGACAACTCTATAGACGAGGCTTTGGCGGGCTACTGCGATAAGATAGATGTAAGCATCCTGCCCGGTAATATCATCAGGGTAAAGGATGACGGACGCGGCATACCCGTGGGCATCAACTCGAAGATGGGTCTGCCCGCTGTGACGGTGGTATTCACCGTACTGCACGCCGGCGGTAAGTTCGGCGGCGGCGGATACAAGGTGTCGGGCGGTCTGCACGGCGTGGGCGCGTCGGTAGTAAACGCTCTGTCGGAGTGGCTCGAGGTCAGAGTATGCGACGGTGAGGATATCTACTATCAGCGTTATGAGCGCGGCAAGATCATGAACGATCTCGAGAAGGTCGGAAAGTCCAAAGTCCGCGGTACGGAGGTCACCTTCAAGGCAGACGCCGAGGTATTCAAGGACACCGACGTTTACGACTATGATACTCTCGCGAGAAGACTCAGAGAGCAGGCGTTCCTGAACGCGGGCGTCAATATCGAGCTGAAGGACGAGAGAGATCCCGAGCATATCAAGGACAAGACCTTCTTCTATGAGGGAGGTATAAGAGAATTCGTCAATTATATCCATAAGAAAAAGGGATATACTCCGATACATGACGAGGTAATATATCTGCGCACCGCTAATATGGAGAATACCTGCGAGGTAGAGATAGCTATGCAGTATAACGACAGCTATAACGCGGATATCCGCTCCTTCGCAAACAACATCCATACCACCGACGGCGGTACGCACGAAGAGGGCTTCAGAAGAGCTCTGCCGCGTATCATGAACAACTACGCGACTAAGTTCAATAAGATAAAGGATAAGGATAAAGACCTTAAGCTCGAGTTTGACGACTATAAAGAGGGTCTGACGGCTATAATCTCGGTCAAGATCACCGAGGCGCAGTTTGAGGGTCAGACCAAAGCGAAGCTGGGCAACACTATCGTGCGCTCGATGGTATCCAAGCTGATATCCGACAAGCTCAGCGAGTTTTTGGAGGAGAATCCCGCTTCAGCCTCAGCCATACTCGAAAAGGCGCTCGCATCAGCTAAGGCGAGAGAGGCGGCGAGAAAGGCGAGAGAGAGCGTACGCAGAAAGACCGGTCTTGAGACAGCGTCGCTGCCCGGTAAGCTCGCCGACTGTCAGTCTAAGGATCGCTCCGAGACTGAGATATACATAGTAGAGGGTGACTCCGCGGGAGGCTCCGCAAAGCAGGGCAGAGACAGAAAGTTTCAGGCTATACTGCCGCTGTGGGGCAAGATGCTGAACGTTGAGAAGGCGCGGCTCGATAAGGTGTACGGCAACGATAAGCTGACGCCTGTAATCACGGCTCTCGGCGCCGGTATCGGAGAGGAATTTGATACCGAAAAGCTGAGATATGACAAGATCATCATCATGGCGGATGCCGATGTGGACGGCTCGCATATCAGAACGCTGCTGCTGACCTTCTTCTTCCGCTATATGAGACCGCTTATAGAACAGGGTCATGTGTATATAGCTCAGCCGCCGCTTTACCGCATAACAAGAGGTAAGGACAAGCACTACTACGCGTATACGGATCAGGAGAGAGACGAGATACTCGCAGGGATCGAGGGCAAGACCACGATACAGAGATATAAGGGTCTCGGTGAGATGGATCCCGAGCAGCTATGGGAGACGACCATGAATCCCGAGACAAGGACCATGCTCAGAGTAGAGCTGAACGACGCCGCCGAGGCGGACGAGACCTTCTCGATACTCATGGGCGATCAGGTAGAGCCGAGAAGAGAATTTATAGAGACTAACGCGAAGTATGTGCAAAATCTGGATATCTGAGTTGGTAGTTGTTAGTTAGTAGTTAATAGTTAGTAGTTGGCAGTTAAAAATCTTTCATCATAAAAGAGGATAGGGTGGATATGTTCCACCTCATCCGACCGATTTGCCGTACACGCATGTCCGGCAAATCGCCCACCTTCCCCTCAAGGGGAAGGCAAAATAAATGAGGTGAACCCTTTTGGATAACGAGAACAAGAATTTGAATAACAGTGAGAATAATGAGGACTTTGAGGCTGAATACGCCGAAATGATGAACTCGACGGAGTACAGCTCGGGCAAGGTCATAGACGTAGATATCAACCGTGAGATGAGAAAGTCGTTTCTCGACTACTCGATGAGCGTTATCGTATCACGCGCTCTGCCGGATGTGCGCGACGGTCTGAAGCCCGTACACAGACGTATACTCTACAATATGTATGAGAACGGCATAACCTCCTCAAAGCCCCACCGTAAGTGCGCTTATACCGTCGGTGAAGTACTGGGTAAATATCATCCCCACGGCGACGCCTCGGTATATGACGCCATGGTAAGACTGGCTCAGGACTTTTCTATGAGATATATGCTGGTAGACGGTCACGGTAACTTCGGCTCTATCGACGGCGATCCGCCCGCGGCTTACAGATATACTGAGAGCCGCATGAGCAAGATAGCGTCCGAGATGCTCGCCGATATAGACAAAGAGACGGTAGACTTCATGCCGACCTTCGACGATGTGCTGGAGGAGCCTACGGTACTGCCCTCGCGCTTTCCTAATCTGCTGGTAAACGGCAGTAACGGTATCGCGGTAGGTATGGCTACCAATATCCCGCCTCATAACCTCGGCGAGACCATAGACGCTATGTGTCTGCTGATAGACAATCCCGACGCTGAGCTGCCGGATATCATGGAGTGTATGCCCGGTCCGGACTTCCCCACCGGCGGTATGATAATGGGCCGCTCCGGCATAAGGGCGGCGTACGCTACCGGCAGAGGTAAGATAGTAGTTCGCGCCAAGACCGAGATAGTCGAGGCTAAGAACGGCAGATTCAAGATAATCGTGTCCGAGCTGCCCTACGGCGTAAACAAGGCGAGACTTATCGAGAATATCGCTAATCTCGTAAGAGATAAAAGACTCGAGGGTATATCGAACATCGAGGATCACTCTGACCGCAACGGTATGCACATCGAGATAGACGTCAAGCGTGAGGCTTCGGCTCAGGTGGTGCTGAATCATCTGTTCATGATGACTCAGATGCAGACCACCTTCGGCGCGATCATGCTGTCGATAGTCAACGGCGAGCCTAAGGTGCTGACCCTCAAGGAGATGCTCAGATGCTACATAGATCATCAGGAGCAGGTAATAGAGCGCAGGACGATCTTTGATCTGAAAAAAGCCAAGGAGCGTATGCACATCTTAGAGGGCTTGAAGATAGCGATAGACTTCATCGACGAGGTCATAGCCATCATCCGCAAGAGCAAGGATCAGGCTCAGGCTAAGCTCGCGCTGTGTGAGCGCTTCGGTCTGGACGACGCTCAGGCTCAGGCCATAGTATCTATGCGTTTAGGACAGCTGACCAATATGGAGCGCGCTAAGATCGAGGACGAGATAGCTTCTCTCGCGGCTAAGATCAAGGAGTATAACGAGATCATAGAGAGCGAGGCTAAGAGACTCGAGATCGTAAAAGAAGAGGCTCTCGAGATCCGCAACAAATACGCCGACGCCCGCAGAACGGAGATCTGCGCCGTAACGGGCGAGGTGGATATAGAAGACCTGATACCGCAGGAGGACTGCGTAGTGACCATGACCAAGTTCGGTTACATCAAGCGTCTGCCTCACGATACCTACAAGACTCAGCGCAGAGGCGGCAGAGGTATATCGGGCATGACAAGGCGTGATGAAGACGTCGCTACAGAGATGTTCCTGTCGAACTCGCATGACTTCAACCTGTTCTTTACCAATAAGGGCAGAGTATACAGAATAAAATGCTATGAGATACCCGAGAGCACAAGACAGAGCAAGGGTATAAACATCGCTAACATCCTGCCTCTCGCCGCTGACGAGAAGGTCACCTCGATGATAAGGATACCGTCGTTTGAGGACGATAAGTATCTGATAATGGTGACAAGACAGGGTATCATAAAGAGGATAGCGCTCAACGCCTACAACACCGCGCGCAAAGGCGGCCTGATAGCTCTCGACCTCAACGAGGGAGACGAGCTGGCTTGGGTACGCATGACAGACGGTAATAACGAGGTGCTGATAGCCACCAAGAAGGGTATGGCGATACGCTTCAGAGAGACTGATGTGCGCGCTATGGGCAGACTCGCCCGCGGCGTGAAGGCTATGAAGCTCAAAGAGGGCGACAGCATAGTAGGTATGAGTATCATAGAAGAGGATAAGCTCATACTCACCGTATCGGAGACAGGCTACGGCAGACTGAGCAAGCCCGAGGACTACAGACTGCAGTCGAGAGGCGGTAAGGGTCTGATCAACTATCATGTCGAGAAATACGGCGAGGTTGCCGCGCTGACAGCGGTACCGCTGGGCGACGACGTCATCATCATATCCGAGAACGGAGTCATCATCCGTATACTCGCGTCTACGATCAGAGTTTGTTCGCGTCCGAGCAAGGGCGTCACGATAATGAAGATCAAGGGCGACAACAGGGTAGTATCTGTATCGGGCGCTCCGCATGAGGACGACGCTCAGGCGGCAGAGAATGACGAGAACGCCGAGGATCCCGAGGATATCGTAACCGACGAGACTGCAGAGGAAACGGCAGAGGAAAGCGCGGAAGAGTAAGCTGTTGGTTTGGTATTATGTCGCTGTACGGGTATTACTGTGAGGAAAAATCATATGAGGGAGGGTCAAGACCCTCCCCTACAATGAGCGGGATTTACGATAATGTGTTAACCTCACTGAGATATTGATATGACAGAAAGATTGACACATCATCCGACCTTTTCGGCTCTGAAAAGCCGAAAAGCCCACCTTCCTGAGAATTGCGGAGGCTGAAAGCTTACTCTTTTATCAAGTGATCCTTAACGGAGGATAATATGGAAAATAACAAAATAAAGGTGAGTGTGCTCGTTGCGGGGCAGCGCTTCACCATAATCACCGAAAAGAGCGAAAAGTACGTCTTGGATATAGCGTCCGAGATAGACGCGCGCATAAACTCGATGTGCATCTCGGGAGAGATGACCCGTGAGCGCGCTGCCGTGCTGACAGCGCTCGACTACGCGGACGACAGTCAGCTCGATAAGGAGAATATAGCCGCGGTAAAGGAGCAGATCAAGGATTATCTCGCCGAGATCGAAAGGCTCAAGAGTGATTACGGCAACTTAAAGGCTGAGTATGAGAGGCTGATAGCCGATAACCGTACCGTGGCGGATATGGAAAAGTCCTCAGAGGCAGATAAAAAGAAGATAGCCGACCTGCAGGAAGAGGTAAAAGCTCTGAAAAAAGAGAATGAAGCCTTAAAACAGCATGCCGCGCAGAGCGTTGAGCCCGAGGATATCGAGGACAGAGAAGCTCCGCCCGAGAAAGAGCCTGAGATCACCGCCGAGGACGATCTGTTCTTTGACGAGGAGGAGCCGGTCAAGCCCCTGCCTCAGCCGCAGAAGAAGAAAAAGAAGCACGATCACAGCTATGTGAATCCGTATAAGCAGAACGCGGAGAAAAAGAAAGAACAGAAGGGTTATACCCAGCAAAGACAATATACTTTCTTTGATATAGATGAAGAATAAGGTTTTTCTACAAGGTCGATCAAAAAATACGATCACTCAGACTGAGAAAAACGACTCTATCAAAAGACAGCCTATAGAGATACTCGCGCCCGCGGGCGGCTTTGACAGCGTTATCGCCGCCGCTCACAGCGGAGCAGACGCGGTATATATAGGGGCTAAGAGCTTTTCGGCGAGGGCGTCGGCTCATAACTTTGACGAAGAAGAGCTGAAAGAGTGCGTCAGATACTGTCACCGCAGAGGTATAAAGGTGCATCTGGCGCTGAACACCCTTATCTTTGACGACGAGATGCGGCAGGCTTTGGAGCTGGTAAAGACCGCGGCGAGAGCGGATATAGACGCTCTGATTATACAGGACTTAGGTCTGGTGTCGCTTATAAAGAAGACCGTCCCTGAGCTGCCGCTGCACGCGTCTACTCAGCTCTCGGTGCACACGCCTTACGGAGCTAAGGCTCTGTATGAAATGGGCTTTGAGAGAGTCGTGCTGTCGAGAGAGCTTTCGTTGGACGAGATCAGAGAGATCCGAGAAGCCTGTCCCGAAGCGGAGCTGGAGGTCTTTGTACACGGCGCGCTGTGTATGTGCGTGTCGGGACAATGCTACTTTTCGGCAATGCTCGGAGGACGTTCCGCAAACCGCGGTATGTGCGCTCAGACGTGCAGACTGCCTATGAGATATAAGGGTAACGATCACGCGCTCAGTCTTAAGGACAACGGCTCGCTGAACTATCTCAGAGAGCTTGAGGAGATAGGCATAGAAAGCGCGAAGATAGAGGGGCGGATGAAGCGTCCCGAGTATGTAGCCGCCGCTGTGAGCGCCGCAAAAGAGGCGAGAGATCTCGGCTTTGTGACCGAGAGATCCGGGGAGAGGCTGAGATCGGTCTTTTCACGAACAGGCTTTACCGACGGGTATCTCAGAGGAAAGCTCGGCAGGGATATGTTCGGCTACAGACAAAAGAGCGACGTGGTGTCGGCAGACAGCAAGCTGCTCAAAGATATCCGCGCCGGCTATAAGGATGAGTATAAGAGCGTAGAGGTCAGCTTTGACTTTGTCGCTCATACAGGTGAAAAAATGAGGCTCAAAGCCACTGACGGCATACATACCGCAGAGGTCGAGTCCGAAAACATTGTCGAGAAGGCGGTCAACGTACCCTTGACTGAGGAGAGAGCCGCCGCGAACCTCGGCAAAACAGGCAACACGCCTTTTAAGATCAAAAATATACGATATGACATATCGTCCGACGCGTCGGCTCCCGCCTCAGCAATTAACGCTTTGAGGCGCGAGGCGCTGGAACAGCTCGGCGCGGAGCGCGAAATCTGTCATAATTACACGATAAACGATATAGATATCTCCGACGCGCTGAGCGGGGGAGAGAAGATATCGGATAAAAAGATCGCCGTCGTACAGAGCTTGGAGCTTGTATCGGGACTCGGCGATATGGACACGGTCTTTGTCGATATATACGGTCTTGAGGACAGCGACAGACTCAGATCGCTGATCGGGAGCGGTCATAACATCGGCGTTGAAGCTCCGAGAGTGACCTTCGGTACCGAAAAAGAGGTATTTGAGAGGCTGAAAGCTCTAAGAACGCTCGGTGTGACAGAGCTGCGCGCTAACAATATCGCGTCTGTCTATATGGGCAAGCTGCTCGGGTACAGAGTACATGCGGGCTTCGGCATGAATATCGCCAATTCTTATACGCTGATGTGGGCAAAGAACTACGGCATAGAGAGCGCCGAGCTGAGCTGTGAGCTGGATATCAAGAGGATAGAAAGACTGTACAAGAGCATACCCGTGGGCATAATGAGATACGGGAACATGCCCTTGATGATAACGAGGAATACTCCTGCCGGAGCGGAGTTATCCTGCAAAAATGACGGATATTTGCAGGATAGGAAGGATGAAAAATTCATCATCCGACGCCGTGAAGGGTACTGTGAGATATACAACTGCGTGCCTGTTTTAATGCCGCAGAAGGATTATAAGCTCGGGGGAGAGGTTTTCACGATTTTCAACTTCACTGTGGAAAACTCTGTGGAAAAGATGAAAAAAACGATGCGAAAACTGCGAGAAAACCTTGATTTTGAACGGATGACCCACGGTTTGTATATCAGGGGTGTTAAATAATTCACAATCTTTTAAAGAATTATTTAAACGAAATTTAATATTTTTCTTTATAATAAAATAGCCGTTCCAGACCTATTTTTTGGGGTATGACGGTAAATCAAATTTTGCATGAAAAAGAGTTAATTTGCAGGAAGTGCGTTTATGAGCGTATTGAAGATAAAAAAACTGAGAGATAACGCGAAGATACCGCTGAGAGCGACCGAAGGCTCGGCGGGTATGGATCTGTATGCCTGTATCGACGAGGCTGTGACCGTACCGCCGCATGAGATCAGACTGATACCCACGGGTATCGCCGTAGAGCTCGAGAGCGCCGGGTATGTAGCGTACATCTTCGCGCGTTCGGGTCTGGCGATAAAGCGCGGTATAGCTCCCGCTAATTGCGTGGGTGTGATAGACAGCGACTACCGAGGCGAGGTCTGTGTGGGTCTGATAAATCAGACCGGGAGCGAGTATACGATACAGCCCGACGAGAGGATAGCTCAGATGGTGATATCGCCGGTCATCCTGCCCGATATAGAGGTGGTCGAGGAGTTGGGCGGCACGCAGAGAGACGCGGGCGGCTTCGGGTCGACCGGAAGGTGACTGCGCAGGTCGGCTGCATAAAAGTTTGAATATTACCGACAATAGTTGGTAGTTAGTAGTTGGTAAATGATCGGTTAAGACCGCTGCAACGTATTTCAACCCTCCGGCACTTCGTGCCACCTCTCCTCTGTATGGATTCTGTAAACCAAATCTAAGATTTGGACAGAATCTCACCTTAGAAAAGGGAGGCTTTAGGTTTCGCTATGACCGATTTATTAAACGATTCAATAAAACAGAAACAATGCTGAAAGGGGACAGGTATGTTTAGTAAGGATATAGGTATCGACTTAGGCACAGCCAACACTCTTGTATATATGAAGGGCAAGGGTGTGGTCATGCGCGAGCCGTCGGTAGTGGCGGTGGATGTAAAGCGCGATATGGTGCTCGCCGTAGGACATGAGGCTAAAGAGATGATCGGCCGTACCCCCGGCTCGATAGTAGCTATAAGACCCTTGAAGGACGGCGTCATAGCCGACTTTGAGATCACCGCGACCATGCTCAAGTACTTTATCAAGAGCGTAGTTCGCGGAGGTCTGTTCAGTAAGCCTCGGATCATCATCTGTATACCCTCTGGAGTCACCGAGGTAGAGCGCAACGCCGTAGAGGACGCCGCGCGTCAGGCGGGCGGCAAATATGTGGAGCTGATAGAGGAGCCTATGGCGGCGGCTATCGGCGCGGGACTGCCCGTTGACTCACCGGTAGGCAATATGGTAGTGGATATCGGCGGCGGAACGAGCGAGGTAGGCATAGTATCGCTCGGAGACATCGTGGCTTCATGCTCAGTGAGAGTTGCCGGAGATAAATTTGACGAAGCTATCGTGACATATATCAAGAAGAAGTATAACCTGCTCATAGGCGAAAGGACCGCTGAGGACATAAAGATCACCATAGGCTCGGCGTATCCCTATGAGGGCGAGGGCGCTATGATGATAAAGGGTCGTAATCTGGTGGACGGTCTGCCTAAGAATGTGCGCATCACCGCGGCTGAGGTAAGAGAGGCGCTGAAAGACCCGCTGATGACGATAATCGACGCAATACTCAACACTCTGGAGAAATCTCCGCCCGAGCTGAGCGCGGATATCATAGATAACGGCATCATGCTCACCGGCGGAGGCGCTCTGCTCAGAGGTATGGACAAGCTGGTGGAGGAAGAGACCGGCATGCCCGTAAAGATAGCCGAAAGGCCGCTCGACTGCGTGGTCGACGGAGCGGGTATGAGGCTCGATCCGAACTTCAGAGCGCAGAGAAGAACGAGACAGGAATAATCGGTTGAGATTGCCATGGGCTGACACGCGTGTCGAGCCTTCGCAATGACTGTTTATTTGGTGACAGATGAAGGAATTTTTTAAATCGACTAAAATCAAAATATTTCTATCGGTGCTGCTGGTGCTGATAATGCTCTCGGTGTTCACCCGTAATGTGCAGAACAATGTGGTATCGACCACCGTGAACGCAGTTACCTACGGGCTGTCCAAGGTGACAGCCGCGGCGGTGGAGGACAAGAGCGTAAAAAGCTACGACGAGCTGAAGGAAGAGAACGAGCTGCTCTCGCAGGCGAACCGCGAGCTGAGAGCCAAGCTGATAGACTATCACAGCGTAAAGGAAGAGAATACGAGACTGTGGAAGTTTTACGGACTGAAAAAGCAGAACGAGGACTTCTCGCTGATACCCGCCACGGTACTGCGCCGCGACAGCAACGATGAGTTCGGCTCGTTTACCATAGATAAGGGAACATCGTCTGATATCAGCACGGGCGATCCCGTGATAGGCGAGAACGGTCTGGTGGGATGGATATCCGAGGCGGATGTGTATACCGCCAAGGTGGTGACCGTGCTGTCTCCCCAGACGAGCATCGGCGCCGTGGATAAGGCTACGGGAGATACCGGCATCATCACGGGCTCGTCGAAATACGCCGACGATAACCGAACCATGTTCTCTAAGCTCGACTCTGACAACAAGGTCGAGGAGGGAGATATCATAAGCTCCTCCGGCTCGGCGGGAATTTATCCCAAGGGACTGGTGCTGGGAGAGGTCAAGGAGATAGGCTACGATACATACGATACCTCGCACTATGCCGTGATAGAGCCGTATGACGACATCGGTAAGATCGTAGACGTAGCGGTGATCTCTGACTATGAAGGTCAGGGAGAGATACTCGTAAAAGAATAGGGTGTTCGAGGTGTGGCAGATCGACTTTAATGCTTGATACTGGTCGCTTTGCGAATGCCGCTGACGCGGCTCGGGAGGGTCAAGACCCTCCCCTACAATAAGCGGGATTTACGGTAATGTGTCTGCCTCACTGAGATATTGATATGACAGAAAGATTGACACCTCATCCGACTCGGCAGAGCCGAGCCACCTTTTCCTCAGCCGGAGACGGCTCCCCTCTGTCACCTACGGTGATACCTCCCCTTAGGGAAGATCGCCTCAATGGGAAGGCTCTGCTGTGATATTATAAAATAAAGGAGAAAGGCTGTGTCGGACAGAGCTAATTCTTTTTTCAGATACTTAGCATATACAATTGAGCTGATACTGATGTTCGCGCTGACGACAGTGCACGGACTGCTGCCCGATATCCTGGGCGCTAAGCCCGCGCTGCTGGTCGGCGCGGCGCTGACTATAGCCGTGCATGAGCGTGAGATACCCGCGATGATCTTCGGCGCGGCGGCAGGTATACTCACGGACATCGGATATACCAACAGCATAGGTATCTTCACGATATCGCTGACGGTGATCTGCTTCATCGTGGGCTATGCCGCCAACAATCTGATAGTAGCTACTTTTTTGAACTATCTGCTGTACTCGGCTGTCGCCGTGGGCGGACTGTTCATGCTGTACTTTTTGATCAGATTCATCCTCGCGGGAGTTGACGAGCCGTGGCTGTACTTCAGAGCGCACATCATATCCCGTATGGTTCAGACGTATCTGTTCTCGATACCGCTGTATCTGATAAATAAATTCATACATAAATCGTTCAGCCCGGAGGTTTGAGCGGTCATTTTGTATTCGGTTTGACTATGTGATGAAAGGAGGATCACCGTGAAAAAGCCCGATATCAACGAGAGCTATGATAAGATACTGAGCGCGAATAAGCGCAGTTCAACGAACGGCTCCGCGAAAAAAGAGAAAAAGGACAACGGCAAAAAAAGGATAATAATCTGCGCTGTTTTGCTGGCGGTGATCTTCGGAGTATTCGCGGTAAGGCTCTTTGACTGGCAGCTCGTACACGGAGAGGAGTATAAGGAGCTTTCCGCCGCCTCGACCTCTTATACGGTGGTATCGGACGCGACGCGAGGCGAGATACTTGACGTCAACGGCAAGGCGCTGGCTGTTAATGAAACTGCGTATAATGTTGTACTCAACAAGGTCTACCTGCGTGAGGATGAGCTCAACGGAATCATCATCAACCTGATAAATATACTTAATGAATGTGATAAAAAATACTATGACGCTCTGCCTGTTTCCATACAGGACGGCAGCTTTGTGTTTGACGAAGGCAGCGCCGGCGATGTGGAGTATATCGAGTCGCCCGCTATGCTGAACAAAGAGGGGCTGTCGGCAGGCGAGATAGTAGACGGACTGGCGAAGAGATATAAAGCGGATAATATCACCGATCCGTTCACGAGGAGATCGGTAGTATCTATACGGTATAATATGGAGAAGCTCGGTTTTTCATACGAGCAGGTATATGTGTTCGCCTCGGATGTTGGGGCTGACGCCGCGGCGATAGTGTCCGAGCGTTTTCAGTCCGTTCCGACTGTAGAGATACGAACGGTAAATGACAGGGTCATCAGAAACGGTACTCTGGTACCGCATATCTTAGGCGTCGTAGGCAATCTGAATGAAGAAGAATACGAGGCGCATAAGGGCGACGGATATCAGCTCAACGATACCATAGGTAAGTTCGGCATAGAAGCGGCTATGGAGAGCTACCTCAGAGGTGAAGCGGGAGTCAAGACCATAGTCACCGACTCGGACGGTAAGATAGTCGGCGAAAAAGAGACCGTGGAGGCAAAGCCCGGAGATACAGTATATCTGACCATCGACTCTAATGTGCAGGAGGTCGCGAACTTCTCTCTTGCGAAAAACATCAAAGAGGCAAGGAAATTAGGTATCGAGGAGCAGAAAAAGGCTAAGGCGGCTAGGGCGAAGCAGCAGTCGAAGTTCGGCGAGGACTGTATCGCCGGAGCGGCTGTTATGCTCGACGTCAGGGATAACTCGGTCATAGCGGCGGCGTCTTATCCGAGCTACGATATATCAAAATACTATGACGCGGATTACTCGGACTATCTGTTCAACAACGATGATCTGCCGATGTATGACCGCGCCTTTGACGGCGCTTTCGCCCCCGGCTCGACCTTCAAGCCCTGTGTGGCTACGGCGGCTCTGCAGGAGAAGATAATCACTCCCGAGACTTCGATCAACTGCTCGGGCGTGTATGACTACTACAAGGACGATGTGGTGCACTGCTTGGGCAGTCACGGCGATCAGGAGCTGGAGAGTGCTATGGCGCACTCGTGCAACTGCTACTTTGCGGAGGTAGGCAGGCGCACGGGCATCACCACGATGTATATGTACGCCGAAAAGCTGGGCTTAGGCGCTAAGACGGGCTTGGAGGTATATGAGAACACGGGATTTCTCGCGGGAAGAGACTCGACGACCTGGTTTGAGGGCAATACCGTGCAGGCGGCTATCGGTCAGAGCGACAATACCTTCACACCTGTACAGCTCGCGACCTATGTATCGACTATCGCCAACAACGGCGTAAGATACCGCACTCATCTCGTGCGCAAGATAGTGAACTATGAGCGTAATGAGACTGTGCTGTATAATGATCCCGAAAAGCCCGAGATCATGGCTGAGACGGGTGTTTCGCAGAAGAACATCGATTATGTGAAGGAAGCTATGTACGCGGTACTGCAGACCCCGACAGGACGGAGCATGGCGGGCAAATATCCCGTGGAGATGGCGGCTAAGACAGGTACCGCCGAGAACGCGGGATCTGACCACAATGTCTTCATCGCCTTCGCGCCCTATGATAAGCCCGAGATAGCGGTGGCGGTGGTATTTGAGCACGGCGCTCACAGCTATCTGCCTCAGCAGACGGCGTGTGACATGATGGACGCGTACTTCTATGATAAAACCGTTAAAGAGGTCGAGAAAGACCCGTGGGAATTTTGATTTATTGTTATACCGATAGCTCGCGCGATATAACTGACAGTTGCAGTCTGACATGAAAGTCGGCGCGTAAGATCCTTCGACTTCGCTCAGGGACACATGGGTTCGCTCAGGGACACATGGGTTCGCTTAAGGAGCGAGAGGGTAACAGACTCTTATTATTTGGTTGAGATTGCCACGGGCTGACACGCGTGTCGAGCCCTCGCAATGACTATTTTTATAAGAAAACAGAGAGCGTTATTTGTTTAAAATAACTAAATTTCTTAATAACAATTCTACAAAAAGAGCAGCTCAATAGAGTTGCTCTTTTGGCGTTTTTGTGATAAAATTGACATGAGGTATAGCTTTATGTGTGAAGTCATAGTAGTAGCCTCCGGAAAGGGCGGTACCGGTAAAACCACCGTATGCGCCGGTCTGGGGGTGGCTCTCGCAAAAGAGAATAAAAGAGTGCTCATCATAGACTGCGACAGCGGTATGAGAGGCATCGACATGGTGCTGGGGATATCTGACAGGCTGGTGTATGATATCGCCGACGCGGTAAGCGGCGAGTGTGAACGCGCCGACGCCATGTATCAGGTAGACGGAGTGCCGCAGCTCTACTGTATAGCGGCTCCGCTGCATGCGGACGATGAGGTAAGCCCCTCGCTGATACGCAACTTTATAGATGAGGTAAGAGACAGGTTTGACTATATCCTGATCGACTCGCCCGCAGGCACGGGCTCAGGCTTTATCGCCGCCGCAAAGGGCGCTGACAGAGCGCTGGTGGTGGTGAACACGGAGCCTATCAGCATACGCGGATGCAGAAATATCAGCCGTCTGCTGGACGAGCTTGATATAAAAGACCGCAGGCTGATCATCAACCGCTTTGAGCGTGACAGGTTCTTTAAGATGGGTTTGTACGGTGATCTGGACGAGGTCATCGACGAGGCGGGCATGAGGCTGATAGGGCTGATACCCGAGGATATCAGAGTCATAGCGCTGTCTCAGCGCGGAGCGCTGACTACTAACTGGTCGCAGACAGCTGTGATCTTTGACAGTATAGTAAAAAGACTTCAGGGAGTAGACGTACCTGTGTTGATCAAATGACAGATGTTGTCTGAAACCTTGGCAAAAGAAATGGAGGTTAACATGAACATAGCGATAATTGCACATGACGAAAAGAAAGAGCTGATGGTACAGTTCTGTATAGCGTACTGCGGTATACTGAGCAGAAACAAGATGTGCGCTACAGGCACTACGGGCAAGATGGTATCTGAGGCTACGGGCTTGGAGATACAGACCTTTCTCGGAGGCTCTCAGGGCGGCGATCAGCAGATAGCGGCCCGCATAGCGTGCAACGAGATCGATATGCTCATATTCTTCCGCGATCCGCTGGCTCCGAAGCCGCATGAGCCTAATGATATGAATCTGCTAAGGCTGTGTGATATGCACAACATCCCCGTGGCGACTAACATCGCTACCGCTGAGGTGCTGATCCACGGACTGGAGCGCGGAGACCTCGACTGGCGTAATATCGTCAGATGATAAGGATAAGAAAAGGGTTGTCATGATGACAGCCCTTTGTTTTTTGGATATGGATCGTAAGGAAAAGCCCGACCTATGTGTCGGGCTTTGTGATTAGTTATTGTTCGCTGTCGCGGCAGAACCCTCCGAGTTCGCCTTTGGCGAACCCACCTCCCTTAGGAAAGGGAGGCTTGAAGGGAGCGGCAGACACGCATATCTGCCGCTAAACTATGGAATAATCAGATAGTTGATTATACATTTGTCGGGTCAGTCGCTGTCGGTGGGGATGATGGGGAGGATGAACCAGAAATCGGAGCCTTCACCCGGGGTGGACTCGACGCCGAACTCGGCGTTGTGGGCGAGTAGCACGCCCTTGACTATGCTCAGTCCTAAACCCGTGCCGATCTTGGCGCGGCGATGCTCTTTGTCTACTCTATAGTATCTGTCCCAGATATAATCGAGCTTGTCGGCGGGGATGCCCTCGCCGTGGTCGATGACCTCTACTCGCACCTTTTCGCCCTCTACGGTCTGACGGACGATGACGGTGTTGTCGCTGCCGATGTAGTTTATCGCGTTGTTTATCAGATTGTACAGCACCTGAGTCATCCTGAGCTCGTCGCCCATGATGAAAACCTCTTCGGTGTGTTCAAAAACAATGTTGAGCCCGTCGCTCTCTTTGAGCTTGGTATATCTGCCGAAGATGCCCTCTATGCACTCGGTAAGAGAGAAGGGAGCGGACTTGATATCAGCCGTGCCGCTCTGCAGACGCGAGAGGTCGAGCAGGTCGGTGACGAGTGAGTTGAGGCGGGTAGCCTCGTCGATGATGATCTGGATGTTCTCGGGGGTCATCTCGCCGGGCAGGTCGCGCATGACCTCGCTGTAGCCTGTGATCATAGTCAGCGGCGTGCGCAGATCGTGCGAGATGTTGGCTATGAGCTCCTTTTGGAGCGAATCGACCTTTTTAAGCTCGGAGGCGGCAAAGTTGAGGGTGGAGTTGAGCTCGGTGATCTCTTTATATCTGCCGCCGGAGAAGTTGACGTCGTAATCCTGACGCGCGAGCGACTTAGCGTTTTCGGTGGCGTCGGTAATGGGCTTTGAGATCAAGCGGGCTACGGCGATAGCCATGATTATGCTCAGGATAACTATGACGACCGTCATGATGATGAGCTGGTAGCGCAGGGTATCGACTACGCTGGCTACGGGGGTGATGGCGCTCTCGACTATGACAAGACGCTCGCCTGAGGATGACGATACGATCTTGGCGTAGGCGAGGTTTTCGGACGTCATCTTCTCAAAGGCAGGCTCGTGCTTGGTCGTGTTTTTTTGCTGCTGATCGAGGGTTGCGCCGTTCGGGTCGAAAGCAGAACCGTTATTACCCGGATCAGCCTGCATATCGCCGTTATTCACAGCAGAATTTTGAGTCTTGCCCCAATCGGGCTTAAAGAAGCGCTCGGAGCGCTTTATATGCGTGATAGAGGAGTGCTCGCCGCCGTTGGACTGAGCCTGATGATAGATTGCGGCTACGGTATCCTGAGCGATATCCGACTGAAAGCCCGGCTGTGAGGTGGATGAATAGACGCAGCCGAAGCGCGTATCGTCGGTGTTGTATATGGTGACGAACATGGTGTTCTGCTCTTCGATCTCAGTAATGAGATCGGTAAGCTCGTCGGAGTCGATGTTGTCGGCTATGGAGTAGGCGCAGGACTTGACCTGGCCTGTCTTGACGCTCTTGTAGAACTGCTCGAGAAAAACCGTCTGAAACAGCCAGAGCACGACGAGGAGCATAGCCGAAAAGCCGAGAAAGCCGATGGATAGATGCACCATCAGCGGCAGCTTGCGCTTAGGGGGCGCGGTATCGGGACGCTCGGCGGCAGAGATGGAGTCGTCGGGGGTATTAACGGTTTTTTTATCAGGTTTCAAAGCGATAACCAACTCCTCTCAGGGTGACGATGAGAGAGGCGTACTCGCCGAGACTCTTGCGAAGCAGCTTGATGTGGGTGTCGAGGGTGCGGTCATCGCCGAAGAAATCATATCCCCAGACCTTGGAGATAAGCTGCTCGCGGGTGAGGGCGATACCCTTGTTGTTGACCATATAGAAGAGAAGCTCGTACTCGCGGGGGGTGAGCTGTACGCGCTCGCCGTTGACGGTGACTACGCGCGCCGCGAAGTCAACGGTGAGACCCTTGTATACGAACTTGCTCTTGGAATCGTCTTTTTTATCTGAGCCTGAGCGGCGCAGTACGGCGCTGACGCGCATCATGAGCTCCTTGGGGGAGAAGGGCTTGACCACATAGTCGTCTATGCCCGACTCAAAGCCGGAGAGACGGTCGTACTCTTCGCCGCGCGCCGAGAGCATGATGATAGGGGTGTTGCTGAAGCGGCGGATCTGCTCGGTGGCTCCGAAGCCGTCGAGCACGGGCATCATGATGTCCATGATGATGAGGTCGTAGGTGTTGTTGCGGCATTTGAGCACAGCCTGCTGTCCGTCCTCTGCCTCGTCTACCTCGTGACCCTCGTAGAGGGCGTATTTTTTGATCAGCTCGCGAATGCGAAATTCGTCGTCTACTATCAGTAATTTGCTCATGCTGTCACGCTCCGTTCGGGATTTATCAATTTTATGATACAGCGTCAATGTGACGGTTGTATGATGAAAGGGTTACAGGTTTATTATACAGCAGGAACGGGGGAGAGGCAAGGGGTTTTCAG
This sequence comes from uncultured Ruminococcus sp., assembly GCA_902776975.1. Taxonomy (GTDB): domain Bacteria; phylum Bacillota; class Clostridia; order Oscillospirales; family Acutalibacteraceae; genus Ruminococcoides. The sequence goes on along the minus strand of CACYSI010000006.1, from coordinate 1,942 downwards.
TGAGGAATGAGGAAATAGGAATTAGGAATTGAGGGAAACGCTGACACGCGTGTCAGCGTTTTGGATTTATATTTCGGGAGAGTAAGAACGCAAGTTCTGCTGTTGCCCGCGCCCGGTTTTTGCAGGGAGTGTGCCTTGATTAACATAAATTAAAGTTGATTGTTTGTTTAAACGTTAGTTTACTTATCAGTTTGATAGATGTTGAAAATCATTTGATTTTCAATCGGGAGGTACCCCCGTTGGGGGAATGTCCGAAGGACAAGGGGGGAGCCGTCTCCGGCGAGGAACAAGACCCTCCCCTACAATGGGCAGATATGCTTCGCGGAGCGGGGCTTATATTTTGAAAACAAAAGCGGCGCCCTCAAAAGAGAGCGCCGTGAAAGATCAATATAAAATGTGCTTGTGGAGCAGATTATTTCTTAGTGCCGTCGATCTCGCAAATACCTGCAACATATCTCTGGATGCGGGTAGCGTCGATAACGGAGATGTAGCCATCCTCGTCTACGTCAGCGATATCCTTCTGGGTATCGGTGAGATCCTCTAACTTGACCAGATACTTCTGGATCAGCTCAGCGTCGAGAACGTCTGTGATCTTATCCTGGTTTACATCGCCGGGCGCGGGATGATACTTGTCGGGATCAGCCAGATGCTCGGGGTTGAGGCAGTTGTCATATCTGCTGGTGAAGTTATCACTGTCTGTAGAATATGAACCGTAGCAGCCCTTGCCGTAGTATACATACCAGTTAAAGCCGTAGCTGTCAAAGCCGGTGAGGGGGTTGGGGCGCTTTACGTTGTAATCTATGATCTGGATACAGCCGTCGAAGTCATCCTGTGTGGGAGAACCCTCGGGCAGAGTGTCGTAGTCGCCTTCTACAGCGCCCTCGGTGTTAGCGTCGAGGATCTGACGACCGTATTGGAAGATGGGTTTAGTATCGTCCATACCGCCGTTAACGCCGTTGTTCCATACAACTGTGGGTGAACCGCCGTCGTTGGGCATCTTGATGGAGTAGATGCGGTTAGCCTTGTCTACGAGGTGAGCCTGATAGCCTACCCATGTACAGCCCTTACCGCTCGGCCAGCCCTTGTCGGCAGCGCCGGCGATACCGCTCCACCAGTAAGCGCATACATGCATGTAAGGCTCGCTGTCGTCGGGACCCTCAAAGGTGTTGAACTCGTTAGCCCAGTCTGCGGGAGCCTGGAAATACATAGTCTGTGTCTCGGAGAGATCGCCGCCGCAGGCTACGATCGCCTCTTCGGAGTAAGGGGTATTAGCGTCTACTGTGTAAGAATCCGCGGGATTATAGCCGTCGGGAGACAGCTTGGAGTAGTCGCCGTCGGAGTTATAAGCGCCGGCGGAAACTGCCGCGACTGATACTACCAGCATTACAGCAAGCACAATGCTAATAATTTTTTTCATGAGAAATCCTCCTAATAATATTGGTGCATATATTATAGCATAAGACTATTACAGAATACAAGCCTTTTTTGAAGATAAATTCGTTAAAATTTGATAAAAAAATTAAATTTCTGTAATTTTGCATAAATTCCGTGACAGAATTATAACAGAATCGACGAAAAAAGGATCGAATAAGCCAAACAAAAAAGCCTACCGAACTGATAGGTAATATTGACAAAGTGAGTTTTAAGAGTAGAATGGAGGGTAGTTGGGTTTGGAGAATTAGGAAATAGGAATGAGAAATTAGGAATTGATGGCGGGCTGCACCCGTTTTGTGATTTGCTAAGTGTGTCATCCTGAGAGGACACGCGAGTCCGGGCAAAGAACCTTATACTAATTTCAAATAAAACCCTTTAACATCTATTGCGTTAAATTCCGCATAGCTGCGTTGTCGTCGTCACACACCGTACTCGGTAGGCATATCCGGTAGGTATGCCTTGACCTCGTGTGGCGGCTCCTCCTCTCCCCATCACGCGGGGCGTGATA
>CACYSI010000005.1:42053-86694 GCA_902776975.1 uncultured Ruminococcus sp. | reverse complement strand
CGCACGCAGTGCGCTACTGAGCGGGGACTATAAATATTTTTTTATTTGACAGATGTTGCCGCAATAATACAGTTTGTATAATTTATCTTTGTAAACAAATAATTATACAGCTTGTTGTAGTTTCCTGTCAAATAAAAAATCCGACCGCTGTTCGAAAGATGAACGGCGGTCGTTTTTTGTTAATTCTCCGGCAGGTTTTCAAGAAAGCTCACCAGCTCGGCGTAGCTTCCCTGACGGTATTCGCTGTAAGGCAGCTCGTGTGTTATTATGTGATCCGTCACAAGGAAGGTATCTATGCCCAGGGTCTTGCACGGCTGCATATCCTCCCGCACATCGTTGCCTATCATAAGCGCTTCACGCGGTTTTACCGAAAAACGCTCCAGTATTTCGGAAAAATAGTTTGTATTAGGCTTGCAGTACGAGCTGTTCTCGGCTGTGGTGACATGGTCAAACATATCGGGCGTCAGCCCTATCCATCTGAGTCTCGCCGTAACCGCTTCAATGGTGAAGATCGGCATAGTGGCTATCACGGCGTGCTCCGCCTTGCTCCGCATCAAACCGGCGATCACAGGCGCGTAGGGATTAGGGAGAGTCAGATCATAGACGTTCTCGAAGGTAGTCGTATAGTAGTCGTCGGCGACCTGCGCTATCAAATCTCTTGGGTAGCCGCTGATCTGTTCGGCTTTTTCATAGAACACTTCTATATTCTTTTTGCCGCTCTCGTTATACAGCATGGCGCGTACGGCGCTGTTCATGCCCTCAAGGCAGCGTTTCGGATCGAGCCCGTGATCTATGAATTTTTTGCCTATATCTTTGAACCACATATCGGCAAATCTCTCCTGAGTATATATCGGCAGGAGGGTATTGTCGAGGTCGCTCATAATCAATTTGTACTTTTTCATGCTATCACCGAATTATATCTTAGCATGATTCACGAAATTTAACAATACTTATTGTAAAACTTTCTGATTCGTGGTATTCTTTAGAAAACTTATTCACCGATGCTTTGTCTTTCGGTATCGGCGATCTACAGGAGTGAGAAATATGAAGCATTTTACACCCGCGGATATCCTATTGCCTAAAAAGGATTTTGACAAGTGGGCGGTAGTAGCCTGCGATCAGTACACCAGCGAGCCTGATTACTGGAACGATGTTGAGTCAATCGTCGGCTCCGCTCCTTCGGCTCTGCGCATCATCCTGCCCGAGATATATCTCAGCGACGACAACAGCGAGCGCGTCAACGCTATCAACAAGACCATGCAGGAGTATCTGGACGGCGACGTCTTTGACCTGCATAAGGACAGCATGATATACGTAGAGCGCGAGTCCGGCGGCAGCATCCGCCGCGGCATCGTGGGTCTGATAGATCTTGAGGACTATGACTATCGCAAGGGCGCCGACTCGGCGATACGCGCTACCGAGGCTACCGTGCTCGAGCGTATACCTCCGCGCGTACAGATCCGCAAGGACGCTCCTCTCGAGATGCCTCATATACTGCTGCTCATAGATGATCCCGCTAAGAGTGTCATCGAGCCTTTGGCTGACCGGAAGGACGGCTTTGAGCAGGCTTACGGCTTTGAGCTGATGAAGAAAGGCGGCCATATAGACGGCTACTTCCTGCCCGATGGTGTTATAGCCCGCGTTCAGGACGCGCTTGAGGCTCTCATCGCTGATAAGGACGACAAGCTCCTCTTCGCGGTAGGCGACGGAAACCACAGCCTCGCTACAGCCAAAGAGTGCTATAACCTGAACCGTGATCCTCTCGCTCGTTACGCGCTGGTAGAGGTAGTCAACATCCATGATGACAGCATACAGTTTGAGCCTATCTATCGTGTACTGTTCAATGTTGACGCCGAGGATTTCATCGAAAAATTCTCCGCCTATACCGACAGCAAGGGCAGTATGAACTATCAGGATTTTGAGTATATCACAGCTGAGTGCAGCGGCGAGCTGAAAGTCAAGTCTACCGCCAAGCTGCCTGTAGGTACTCTGCAGGGCTTTATCGACAGATATATGAAGGATAATCCCGAGGTAAAGATCGACTATATCCACGGTAAGGATGTCGTCAGAAATCTCTGCGCTCAAAAGGGTACATTAGGCTTTATCTTTGAAGGCATGGGCAAGGACGAGCTGTTCCCGGCTATCACAGCCGACGGCAGCCTGCCCCGCAAGACCTTCTCTATGGGTCACGCTGAGGACAAGCGCTATTACATAGAGGCGCGTAAGATCAAATAAGTTTTTATTAATAATAGTCATTGCGAAGCCCCTTTAGGAGCTGTGGCAATCTCAACCGATGTTAGATCCCTTAAGGGATTCAGCGATCTGAAACAAAACTTAACAGTTAAAGTATAACGGCTTCCGATGTTGTTCGGGAGCCGTTTGTGTATATTATGCCCTTACTCTAAATAAAATAATATCAAATAAATGATTAAGGGCGGGATGTTTATGCTTAAGAGGGCGGCTATGTTTTTTGCGGCGTTTGCTTTTATCGCGTGTGTTTTGACGGTGATATCCGCTGCGGTATGTGAGGAGCCGGCTTCGGCGGTTACCGAACTGTCAAAGGGCGCGACCGAATCTGCGTACGATAGTACTGACGCATATGAAACAGTTGCAGAAACAGCAGAAACGCCGACAGGATCGGCTGATGAGTATTCTGAACAAGATACCTTATCATACACTCCCCGACTGAGCGCTCCGTCATACGACAACGCCTGTTACTACTCTGACGACAACGCGTTTTACGCTGCGTCCTACGGTATGCCTAACTGCACCTGCTACGCCTGGGGCAGAGCCTATGAGCTGCTCGGTGAGAAGCCCGAGCTGTGTCTGTATGACGCGGGATGCTGGTATGATTACAACCGTACTTACGGTATATACGATTACGGCGACGAGCCTGAGCCGGGAGCTATAGCCTGCTGGTCGTACGCTGACGGAGGTCCCGGTCATGTAGCGGTGGTAGAGAGCGTAGACTCGGATACTGTCACCTTCTCGAATTCCGCTTATCAGGGAGCCGAGTTCTATGTCAGCGACGCTCCGGTTTCCGACCCGTCCTGCGGTATGCCGAACTGGATATTTCAGGGTTATATCTATGTGGACAGGTATGTATAAAAAAGAGGCTGCCGAGCAGCCCCTTGATAATTAATCGACATGTATCAGCTTTCGCTGCATCTTTGTACAGTCAACTATCGTTACTTCGCCGTCGTTGTCATAATCGGCAAAGCGCAATTGAGTTTTGTCAAGCTCCGTTATCTTCAATATCTTGCGCTGTGTCGCGGTGACGTCAACTATGGTGAAGTCTCCGTCTCTGTCGACATCTCCGTTTTTGTCGTCGCTGTGGCACAGAGCCTTGATCGCTAAGGTTCCGCCGATATCATCATCCAGCTGATCCCTGTATATATCCAGTACGTCCGCGGGATCGGCTTTGTAGCCTATTATATAGCTCTGACCGGGCGCGACATCAGGCAGGAATCTCATTACGCCGCTTGTTCTGAACCACTCCGCTACTCCTATGGACAGCCCTGTACTCGTATCCTGACGCTGTATCTGCACGCCTATTGCGCCCTTTTCCCGCGGCGCGCTGAATCCGCCGGTATTGACTTTGATATAACCGTTGTACTCTATCATACCGCTGCCGAGCTCAGTCCACATTGATGAGTCATCTGAGGGCACTCCGTTTTCATCTGTAGGAATGTAGTACACGGTGTAGGCGGAGCCTTCGGATGTCGACTCAAAGATTATTTCATCAATATTATGGTATCCGTCTGAGAAGTCGAATACGTTAGCGTAGGTCATCTTTTTCAGACGCTGACGCTCGTCAAAATAGTTGAATTCGCAGACTGAGCCGTATATCTCGTTTTGCTGCAGCTTGGTGTTCGCGTTCATCACAGCCGCTGAGCTTATGGCATAGCTCGGGCCGAAGCGAGAGCCGAAAAGATACTGATCCTCATAGGATATCCAGAAGTAGCCGTTATCCGCAAAGCTCTGTCCCCAGCTGTTTTTGCACAGCCAAGCGCCGTTGGATGTGGGCTGATGACCGGAGCTGAAGTTTCTTAAGCTGTAGTTATCGTCCCAGCCGACTACTTCGACAGCGTGACCGTTCATCTGGCTTACGGTCATCCCGGGAGTATCCGCATAATACGCAGAGCCGTTCAGTAAAGTTGAGTCATAGTGAAAGTTGCCGAGTACTCCGCCGTAGTTGTAGATAGCGGTCTTGACGGTATCTATGTCGTCGTCAGTGAGATATATTACCGAGTCCGCGATATAGCTCGGGTACAAATCTTCCGACATACTCTGATAGTCCTCTAAAGATTTGCTTTCGGGAAATATGCTTTCACTGACACAGCCCATAGACGTGAGGTATCCGAGAGCTATATACGCATACCCTGGCGCGCTGAACGTGCGCTGCCAGCCCTTGCCGTTTTCGGCGGTGCATCCCCAGTAGTTCATATGCATGGTAGATATATGACCGGTATTGTTCTTTAAGCTCAGTATGCGGGATTCAAAAGTCGCCGTTGAAGAGTATGCCCAGCAGGTATTGAATTTCTGCTGGCGTACAGGGGTGACATAGCCTTCATCTACCGAGCTGTATCGTGATGGCAGGGCTTCTTCGGGTTCAAGCTCGCTGCCGACCTCGGGATAGTCGGCGGCTACTATCTCTATGTCTCTGTCAACGGCTGTAGGCGCAGCTTCTATATCGGCAGCTCCCGCCTGCACGGCAAACAACGAGAGCATGGCGGAGACTATAAGCAGAGAAATCAGTTTTTTCTTCATATTATCCTCCCGAAAGAGTATTCTTCAAATTACATTATACATAATAATATTAACACAATATTTTTTGAATGTAAACAATATGTTTACACATAATATAGGTATCTTTGCTAAAAGGGATGAAGGATATGGAGCGCAGGACCGATCTTGCGGTTGAGGAGCGTGAGCTGCTCGGTGAGGATATCAGGGGCGTAGAGTACAGCGATGAAGAGTCAGGAGGGCTGAAGATAGAGAGGCTCAGGATAATGACCGAGCGCGCCGGACAACTGCTGCGTAAGCCTGTGGGCACATACATCACGGCTCAGCTTCCGCCGCTTACCGACAACATCCGCGATACGGACAGCAGAGTGAAGGCTCTTGCTGATGAGATACGGCGCCTGCTGCCCGTGAACGGACTTGTGCTTGTCGCGGGCTTGGGCAACGTTGATATCACCCCCGACGCACTGGGACCCAAGACAGCCTCAAGGGTGCTCGCTACCCGACATATCACCGGCGAGATAGCGCGCTCAACGGGCTTGGACAGGCTCAGGGCGGTGGCTGTGCTCAATACCGGGGTGACGGGTCAGACAGGCATAGAGACGGGCGAGCTGCTGCAGGGAGTCATACGCAACATCCGACCTTCGGCAATGATAGTGATCGACGCTCTCGCGTCGCGCAGACTCGAGCGTTTAGGCTGTACCGTTCAGATCTCCGACGCAGGCATATCTCCCGGCGCGGGTGTAGGCAACAGACGCACGCGGATTGATTCGACGACAATGGGCATACCTGTCATAGCTGTCGGCGTGCCGACGGTCGTAGACGCTCTGACGCTCGCCTTTGATCTGCTGGATATAGAGGACGAGCGTCAGAGCGTAGAGCTCTCAGAGTCCATATCGCCGCAGGGCAGGACTATGGTGGTCACGCCCAAGGAGATAGACCTGCTCATAAAACGCGCGTCGGGTCTGATATCGCTCTCGATCAATATGGCTCTCCAGACCGATATAGATACCGAGGATCTGCTCGATCTGCTGTGAATAAATCCGCTGGCTCGCGAATATATCTTTTGTAAGGTGAGTGTATGGATAAACAAATGTTCAAGAGGATAGCCGTACTGACTTCGATGACGCTGATCATAGCTTTTTGCTCGGGACTGGCGGTATACAGGGCAAGCGGATGTACCCGTCTCATGGATGACGCCGCAGTAGCGGCAGGCAGACTGAGCTTTATCAACGGCTCAGCCGATATCGCTCCCACCGAGGCTGAGACTGAGGCAAAAAAGGCTCAGAGACCCCTCGCCGACGGCGATAAAGAGCCTACCCGGATAACTCAAAAGACTGAGAATACGACTCATTCGGGCGACGGCTACCCTGTCGTTGAGACTATGGTGAACAACGGCAACATGACTTATGATAACATCAGCATCCGCAACACGACGGGCTATGAGCTCGATCCCGAAGCTCTGCTCAGCGCCGCTCTGCCGTTTGATGTCGAGGACAGCCGTTCGGTCCAGGTGCTCGTGTATCATACCCACTCGTGTGAGAGCTATCTCGAGGATGACAGCGGAGTATACTATGATGATTTTTACCCCCGTTCCACAGATCCCGAAAAGGGAGTCATGGCGGTGGGCGAAGCGCTTGTAAGCGCCCTCAAGGAGCGCGGTATAGGAGCCGTGCACGATACCACCCTGCACGATTATCCGTCTTATGAGGGCTCGTACGCTCGCTCGTGGGAGACCATCAGCGAGTACAAAGAGAAGTATCCGACCATCAAGGTCACTATCGACCTGCACCGTGACGCGATGACTTCTCAGGACGGCGTCAAGTATAAGCCGACCTTTGAGCATGAGGGCAGCAAGGCGGCTCAGATAATGATAATGTCGGGATACGATACCGAGGGCGGCTTTGACTTTTGGGATGAGAACCTCATATTCGCCATGCAGCTTCAAAAACGATGTGAGGATATGTTCTCGGGCATGACGCGCCCGCTCAACTTCGGCGAGTTTACATATAACATGAATTTCAACAACGGCTCACTGCTCATAGAGGTCGGAACAGACGGCAATACGGTCGAAGAGGCGAGCCGCAGCGGAGGCTATTTAGGCGAGGCTCTCGCCGATCTGCTCACCGACAGTTATTCATAGTAAAAAGAAATGTCCGCTCTATCAGCTTACAACTTAGTCATAATGTCGAACTTAGCGCCTCGGTCTTGCAAAAAGCCCGAGGCTTTGTTATAATAAAGCGGTAAAAAAGGTTAATTTCTATAAGCAGATTTCAGACGAGTTTTGAGGCTGATCATGAAGAACAAAAGAGCACTATCTATCATCTTGTCTTTGATACTTTCGCTGACTGTCTTGGCTGCCGCTGGCGCAGTAACGGCGTTCGCGGTAGGCGAAGAAGAACAGCAGAGCGCGACCGAAGGGTATCAGGAGAACCCTCCCGCCGATACTCCCGCAGCGGATGTTACCCAGCAGGAGCAGGCTCCGGTCGATCAACAGCCCGCCGATCAACCTGCCGATCAACCCGCTGAGCAGCCTCAGGCGCAGCCCGAGACCTCGGCTCCCGGCAACGGTCAGCTGTATGAGTACATATACGGCTACTCTGAGGACGTCACCTCGGCGTACGAAGAGCCTCAGCACCTATCCGATCTTCCCGAGGTATCTCCGAGTGAGGTGGTCGAGGCTACCGCGGTAGTCATCCCCGAGGTAGCGGTATCTGACGCTACCATGTTCTCAGGCATCGTGATGTGGCTGTGCGTAGCTTTAGGTATAGCTGTCATCGTAGGCGTGCTGGTCAGCAAGCGTACGCTCAGACGCGGTTTGTGATATGCGTATAGGTAATGTCGAGTTAGGAGGCTACGCGGCTCTCGCGCCTATGGCGGGGGTAGCCGACAGAGCCTTCAGAGAGCTGTGCATGGAGTTCGGCGCGGGCTACTGCGTCAGCGAGATGGTCAGCTCCAAGGGCATAGCCTATAACTCAAAGAAGAGCGCCGAGCTGATGGAGCTGTCCGATAAGGAGCGCCCCTCGGCTGTACAGCTCTTCGGCACCGAGCCGGATACCATGGCTCAGGCGGCTGAGTTCGCGATGCGCTACCGTCCCGATGTGATAGATATTAACATGGGCTGTCCCGCTCCTAAGATAAGCGGCGGCGGCTCGGGAGCGGCTCTGATGCGCGACCCTGAGCTGTGCGGCAGGATAGTCAAGGCTGTCAGCTCGGCGGTGGATATACCCGTTACTGTCAAGATCCGCTCCGGCTTTGACTTTGAGCACATCAACGCTGTCGAAGTCGCGAAGATCGTCGAAAAAAACGGCGCTCAGGCAGTCACCGTCCACGGCAGGACGCGTCAGCAGTTTTACGCTCCGCCCGTGAACTACGATATCATCCGCGAGGTCAAGCGCAGTTTGACGATACCTGTTATCGGCAACGGTGATATATGCTCGGCTAAGTCGGCTCAGCATATGTATGACTATACCGGCTGTGATTATATCATGGTAGGCAGAGGCGCTCTCGGTAATCCGTGGGTTTTCAGAGAGATAGATGAATATTTCCGTACAGGAAAAATGATCTCTCCTCCCACACTTGATGAAAAGCTCGACGTCCTCTCGCGTCACATCAGCCGCGCCGTTGAGTACAAGGGCGAGTATGTCGGCATGAGAGAAGCCCGCAAGCACACCGCCTACTATCTCAAGGGCTTCAAGAACGCCGCTAAACTCCGTAACCTCGCGTTCTCTATGGAGACTCTCGACGATCTGCAAAAGCTCATAAACGAGATAAGGACAAGCAATTGCTGAAAGCATTAACATAGATTATTTGTCAGTAAACACTTTTATATTTGGAGGTATAAGAATGTATAAGGACTTAATGGATTCTATCGGATTTGTAGATCAGTATGACAGCGAGATAGCCGACGCTATGGGTCAGGAGCTCAAGCGTCAGCGTCAGAACCTTGAGCTTATCGCCAGCGAGAACATCGTTTCTCCCGCGGTGATGGCTGCTATGGGCTCTGTACTCACTAACAAGTATGCCGAGGGTTATCCCGGCAAGCGTTATTACGGCGGCTGCTACGCTGTAGACGTAGCCGAGGATATCGCCCGCAAGCGCGCTTGTGAGCTTTTCGGCGCGGATCACGCTAACGTTCAGCCCCACTCCGGCTCTCAGGCCAACCAGACAGTATACTTCGCTATGCTCGAGCCGGGCGATACAGTCATGGGCATGAGCCTCTCTGAGGGCGGTCACCTGACCCACGGCTCACCCGTAAACCTCAGCGGTAAGTATTTCAACTTCGTCAGCTACGGCGTCGATCCCGTGACACATCGCATAGACTATGATAAGGTGCTTGAGATCGCTAAGGAGTGCAAGCCTAAGATGATCGTCTGCGGCGCTTCGGCTTATCCCAGAGCTATCGACTTCAAGAAGTTCCGTGAGATCTGCGACGAGGTAGGCGCTATGCTCATGGTGGATATGGCTCATATCGCGGGCTTGGTAGCGGGCGGTATGCACGAGAACCCTGTTCCTTACTCCGATTTTGTCACCACAACTACTCATAAAACTCTCCGCGGACCCCGCGGCGGTATGATACTCTGCAAGGAGCAGTACGCCAAGGCTATCGACAAGGCGCTGTTCCCCGGTATGCAGGGCGGCCCTCTCATGCACATCATCGCCGCTAAGGCGGTATGCTTCAAAGAGGCTATGCAGCCTGAGTTCAAGGCTTATGCCGAGCAGATAGTCAAGAACTGTAAGGCTCTCGCCGACGGTCTTGTCAAGCGCGGTCATAAGCTCGTATCCGGCGGCACCGACAACCATGTCATGCTCATGGATCTGCGCGAGGACGGCGTGACCGGCAAGGATCTCGAGCATAACCTCGATGAGGTGCATATCACCGTAAACAAGAACACCATCCCCGGCGAGCCTCTGTCTCCGTTCGTTACCTCCGGTATCCGTATCGGTACAGCGGCGGTCACCACACGCGGACTCGTCGAAGAGGATATGGACGTTATCGCCGAGTGCATCTCTATGGTCATCAAGGACTTTGAGGGCAACAAAGAGGCTGTCAACGCCAAGGTTGCCGCTCTGTGCGAGAAGTACCCGCTGTATGAATAATAGTTGAAAAAGGCCCCCTTTCCTAAGGGGGCTGTCGCGTCAGCGACTGGGGGTTGCTGAATAAAATACGGGAACCCTCCGGCACTTCGTGCCACCTCCCTTAGGAAAGGGAGGCTTTTTATTCCCGGAGGAACACACATGAACACACCTCTTGCCGACAGGCTCAGACCCGATTCTCTCGACGATATAGTAGGTCAAAAGGAGCTGCTCGCTCCCGGCAGACCTCTGCGCAGGATCATCGAGAGCGGCACCATACCAAACCTGATATTTTACGGCCCGTCGGGAGTCGGCAAGACTACCCTCGCCTCATATATCGCGCGTATCACCAACCGCAGCTTCAAAAAGCTCAACGGCACCACAGCATCAACCGCCGATATAAAGGAGATCGTGTCGTCCCTCAACACCTTTGAGGGTATGAACGGCGTCCTGCTGTATCTCGACGAGATCCAGTATCTTAACAAAAAGCAGCAGCAGACTCTGCTCGAGTTCATCGAGAACGGCTCTATCACGCTGATAGCCTCCACTACCGAAAATCCTTATTTTTACATATACAACGCTATCCTGTCTCGCTCGACGGTGTTTGAGTTCAAGCCCGTAGAGCCGTCTGAGATCAGGCGCGCTATCGACCGTGCCGTAAGGGTGCTGTCACAGGAGCAGGGCAGGGAGATCGTCTTTACCGATGAGGCGGCGGAGCATATCTGCTCAGCCTGCGGAGGCGACGTCAGAAAATCCCTCAACGCCGTAGAGCTGTGTGTCTTAGCGGCGGGAGCGGGGGAGAGCGTGACCGTAGACGAGGAGCTCGCCAAATCCCTGACTCAGCGTTCGGGAGCGCGGTATGACCGCGACGGCGACTCTCACTATGACGTTATCTCGGCGTACCAGAAGAGTATGCGCGGCTCCGACGTCGACGCGGCTCTGTTCTATCTTGCCAGACTGGTCGAGGCGGGCGATCTCATCTCAGCCTGCCGCCGCCTTGTGGTCTGCGCCTGCGAGGACGTAGGTCTCGCTTATCCGCAGATCATCCCGATAGTCAAGTCCTGTGTAGATATAGCCATGCAGGTTGGCTTTCCCGAGGCTCGCATCCCCCTCGCCGACGCTGTCATCATGGTGTGTCTCGCGCCTAAGTCCAACTCGGGCGTGAACGCGATCTCAGCCGCTCAGGAGGACGTCAGAGCGGGACTCGGGCAGATAGTGCCCCGACAGCTCCAGAACGTCCACTATGACGGCGAGGAGCGCGATCAAAAGGGGCAGAACTACATCTATCCGCATATGTACCCAAACCATTGGGTGTATCAGCAGTATCTGCCCGATGATATCCGCGATCATGTCTACTATGAATTCGGCGAGAACAAGACCGAGCAGGCGTACAAAGCCTACTGGGATAAGATAAAGAATAAATAACGATGAGTGTCGGCACTGTTAAGTGTCGGCATTTTTCTTTTACAGAATATCTATTGCAAATATAATTATTATTATAAATAGTGCAACCAAATCGTGTTTTTATGGATGTATATAGTAAAGGGGGTTACAGAATGGCGCGCGACAGGTATGCCGGGCTGAGCTTTGAGCAGGCTGTGGCGAAGTATTCGAAAAACGTGCTGACAGCCTGTCTGATACGGCTCCAAAATACCCCCGACGCAGAGGACTGCACCCAAAATACCTTTATCAAGCTGTATAAAAAATCCCCCGATTTCAATGACGAAGAGCATCTTAAGGCATGGCTGCTCAGAGTCGCTATCAACGAGTGCAGACACTGTCTGCGCGACAACAAGCATCTTGTATCTCTCGACTCGGTCAAAGAGTACCCCCTCCCCGAGTCGGACGATACGCGCGACATTAGCTGGGCGCTGATGCGCCTGCCGCCTAACTACCGCGAGGTACTGTACCTGTACTATATCGAGCGGTATAAGGTCGATGAGATAGCCGCGATCCTCGACTCAAAGAGCGGGACGGTCAAGTCACTGCTCAAGCGCGGCAGAGATAAGCTCAGAGAGCTGTACGGAGGTGACAAAAAGTGAAAAAAGTGAACTTCCGCTCCATAGAAGAAATAAAAGTATCCGACGAGCTGAACAAAAGGCTGCTCTCGATCCCCGAGAGGCAAGCCGAAAAGCCGTTTTATCGCAGACCCCGCTATATCGCCGCGGCCGCGGTTCTGGTCGCGGTCGCAGGCTCGGCTGTTGCTCTGTTCACTCTTAACGGCGGCAGACAGCCTGCTGCGGTCATGCCCTCCGTTGGGGCTCCGACTCAGTCATTCACTGAGCATACAGCCGAGAGTCAGCCCGCTTCAGCCGTACAGGCTCCCACGGTAAAAGGGACAGAGAAAGCGGCTCAGTCGTCAACAGCCGCCGCTGTTCAGCCTACGCTCAGTGGGAGCGATACTCCCACCGAACAGACGGCGTCAGCATACCGCTCCCCGGATGAAGGAGCTGTGACATCCCCGATCCAAGCGCAGACCGATTCCGAACACTCCACAGCTCAGCCTGCTACCGAAGCATCCGTGACTGAGCCGTCCGCGACTCAGTCGCCTGTATCCGCTCCTACAGAAGCTCCTACCGAAGCCCCCACCGACAAATACGAGCTTGCCCCCACAGCCAAGTGGGTGAACTACCTCTCTCAGCAGACTCTGAGCGGTATCATACAGGAGTCTATGCTCACCGGCAGCGGCAAGGTGTATTTCAGGATATACGCCTTTGACGGCAGTCCTTTAGGCGATGAGGATCTTTTCGCGGATTCTAACCGAGCCAAGCTCACGCCTAACCGGTATAATACCGTCACGGCTTCATATTTTCTCGGACTGTTGGCGGACGATCTTGCCAACATCCAGAAGGGCGACTGCCTGACATACTGCTTCTTTAATGAAGACGGCGAACAGGTCTATTGCGGCATCAAGGTCTTTAATCAATAATGGTAAAGTTAAAGCAGCAAAGCAACGAAAAATATGTGATAAGGAGTGAAAAACATGAAAAAAGTATTGGCTATATTACTCGCTATGGTAATGCTGCTCAGCCTCACAGTGACTGCTGTCAACGCTGAGGAGCCGATGGATAATAACGACGAGGGCTACTATTTAGAAAGCAATTACTTCATAATCGGCACCATGACGAACTGGCAGCTCGACCCTAACTACCGACTTTGTGTAGGCTACAAGGATTACGGAGTAAGAGATTATGAAAATTATTATTTTCATCTGTATATGACGCCCGACGACTCGTTCAAGATCGTCTATTGTCCCGACGGAAAGACTCTCGACAACGCGACGTATTTTCCCGAGGGCAGGGGCAACGCGTTCAATCAGGAGAATCCTATAATCCTGAAAAAGGGTTTTTATGCTTTTAGATTCAGACCGGCGTGCGACGGCGGCAAATACAAACCGTCGGACGGAGGGCTTGCGCCTGTCAAAATATGGTATTATCACTGTATCTACTGCGCCGGATATGACCCTTGGGCAAATAATGAGATCTGCTATCCGAACCCCGATCCCGAGCATAACGCTCCCGAACCCGGATACTACTTCGTAGGAACCATGACCGACTGGCAGATCAACAAGAGCTACAAGTTTGTTGAGAATCTATGGGGTCATTTAGCGCTCAGGATGTGCGACAGGTTCAAGATAGCCTACTCCGAGGATGGGATCAATGTCTCCCGCTGGTACCCTGAGGGCGAGGACGATGTCTACAGCATATCCATAAAAAACGGAGGAGACAGTGCGTGGTATGATTTTTACTTCTATTCCGGCGGCGGCGCCAAAAGCGAAAATAGTATATCGCCTGACAACGCGTTGGATGACCATCTTATTCTTATATGCGCCCCTCCTCCGTCTGAACTTGAGCCGTATCCCATCACTGCCGAGGGCGAGCTGTTCAAGGCTAAGCTGAAGGCTGACTACAGCCTCAGCGACGCGGACTTCTCGGATTATGAGGAGCTTTGCTACCATAAGGATAAAGACGGCTTGCCCGACTGGACGCTGCTAAAGGCAAAGACCACTGAAACATCGGAGCAGACCTACAGCGGCATCATAGCTAACCGCGTGTGCGAGTATGAGCAGTCCGCGTCTCTCTTCGGCTCGGGCTACGGTATCTATGACGCCGCCGAAAAGCGCTTCATACCCCTTACCGACGATATTGTAGGCCGGTATAAGGACTTGGGCAGGATATTCGATAACCTCGGCAGCGGCAGACTGATCGGCGACGTTGACTCAGACGACGAACTGACCGCTATAGACTGTACGCTGATACAGCGCTGCGCTACCCGCATATGCGACTGGCCGGAGGATGATATTGTCGACTCCGAGGGGCTTGATCTCGTGTATTTCTCCGATTTTGACCGCGACGGCGAGCGCGATATAGTAGACGCTACCCGCCTGCAGAGATACGTCACATATATAGGATAAGATCGCAATTTTGATATAGGTCTGCCTATGATCACAGCATAACTACAACAAAAAGGAGTGAAAGGAATGAAAAGAGTTTTGGCGTTACTGTTGGTTTTTGTCATGGCTGTTCTGTGTGTAACGGTAAACGTCGGCGGTTTATCGGGATACATCAATCCGTATGAACAGGATCTTATCTTTTACGATACCTTAGGATATGAGGTACCCGTGATCCGTTATCATACCGAAGCGTCCGAGGATTGGCAGTCGGAGCCGCTCGTGTATATGGGTCAGAACAAAGCGGGAGAAGATATGTATTATTTCAATTTCCCCGCGGACGAAAAGTATACCTTCTATATCGAGGGCAAAGACCGCCGCACACAGGAGAGAACTTACACCGGCAGGGACATCACTGTCCGCTGTTACAAGGGTTACGTCGATAAAGACGGATATGATATGCCTGAGGCGCGTATAGCCCCCGGCGGTATTTCCGATGAACACTCAGTCATCTTCTCTCCGAAGCTTGATTTCGGTGAACCGACGATATACTATCGCGCACTCGGCTCAGACCCCGATACCGGCTGGCAGAGCGCGGATATGTCTTATTATAAAACCGAATACAATACCGTGTACTATCGTTATGAGCTGCCGCGGGATATATACTGCTTCTATATTACCGACGGTAACTATCGCACCGTAGATATTTGGAGCTCACAGTCAGTAAGCGTCAGTATGCCGATCTATGGAAACAGCTTAAAAAACGGCAGCTTCAGATATATCGAAGATAAGGGCGGTTACGAGGTAGAGTGCAGAGCGCTTGAGATCGCGAGGGACGAGCAGTATCTTGTTCACCCTGTAGGAACAGGCGAGCAGCGTTATCGCGAGCGGCTTGACGCGTATCTCCAAAATCCGGATATGGTCTATTATTACGCCGAGCTGTATTATCATCAGGACTCGAGCGGCGAGACTGACTGGGCTTTGATCAACGCTAATTGCGGAGTTCCCGATTGGCACGAGGCTTTTGCCGTGATCGGAAACAGAGCCTTCCGCATGGGAACTCTCGAAGTGTTCAGGTTCGGTATGGCTGTATATGATGTTAAAGAGGATACATTCTACGATCTGTACACTCTGCGTGACTCTGACCGTTATAACGGCTTGATGAGGGCTGTCGACAGCTGCGGCGCGGGCAAGCTGATCGGTGATATGGACAAGGATGATGAGCTGACCGTTATCGACGCTACCCTGATGCAGCGCTGTGAGGTCAAGCTGCGTGATTATCCTGTGGACGACATCGCGGAGATGGAGGGATTGCCGCTGAGATACTATACTCAGACTTACTCCGACTCTTATCCCTATTATCAGGTTTATGATGAGATCACATATTTCTCCGATTTTGACCGCAACGGCGAGCGCGATATAGTAGACGCTACCCGTTTGCAGAGATATGTCACCTATATAGACTGATATTTCTTTTACAGAATAATACCTACAGACCTGCCGCCGCTGATCTCAGCGGCGGTATTTCTGTGTATTGCGGTTCCGGTTATAGTCGTGTCGATGCGCCCTGTGTAATATGCCCAAAAACCTCCCCGAATTATTGTAAATTATGCCGATGTGCTTTATTCTGTTACAGAAAATTAAGCTTGACGTTTTGGAGTATAATTACTGTAACTAGGATTATCTTAGATTACATGAAAAAGGAGGAAATTAACATGAGTTTATCAGCTAAACGAACGAAGCGCGCATTATCTCTGGTGCTGTGCCTCGTTTTGCTTGTATCGACAGTGGCTTTCGCTATCTCGGCAAGCGCGAAGGATGTCGAAACTATCGCCGATACGGGCGCTGATACCTACTATCTGTGGGGCGAGAGCACCAACAGTCCTAACTTCTCGAGCTCCAGTCCTTCAGGTACCTTCCAGTACAGCAGCTCTTTAGGCTACTATTACTGTGATGTGTCAGGCGCGAGCGGTGACTACTGCTTTGTAGTATCCACCATATCCAACTCCGCCGCCTACGCCGTCAAGACTCCCGCGGTACAGACCATCGAGAGCGGCGGCTCCTACTATCTCCAGTCCGGTAACTACCACGGCTTCAACTGCATCCATATGTGGAACCCCAACGGAGATACAGTCAGGATCTACTTCAAATCCACCTCAGCCGGCCTCAACGCCGTAAAGGCGGGCAGCGAGGCCCCAACACAGGCGCAGACTACCGCTCCTACCACTAAGCCCACAAGCTCGGCGGCTACCACGGCTACATCCGCGGCTACTACGGCTACACAGGCTCCCACATCCGCCTCAGGCGCGCAGTATGTATACTGCGAGAACGAGGCAGGCTGGTCTACTGTTACCGCTTATATGTGGAACAGCTCAAGCGACACTAACACGAGCTGGCCGGGCGCAACTATGACCAAAATAGGCGGCAACGTCTGGCGCTATCAGCTCCCGAAGTCTTATGCCAACATCATCTTCAGCCAGAACGGTCAGAGCCAGACTCAGGACCTCACCTTCCCGGGAGCCGGCTATATCTACAACAACTCCACCGGCAAGTGGGATATTTACGATACCTCGCCTCTGCAGGTCAGCTTCTTCGGCACAGACCTCGAGGCTCCTCAGTATGAGGGCGTAGGCATCACCCTGAGCGCTACCGCCGAGGGTAAGGGAACTGTCTATTACAAGTTCTCTGTATCGAGCGGCAGTAACAACAAAGTGCTTGCCGATTATTCCACCAAGAACTATGTTCAGTGGATCCCCAACGCGGCAGGCACCTACACACTGACCTATGAGTTCAAGGACGCCGCGGGCAACACCAACAAGCGTACCAAGAGCTACTCTGTCGAAAGCGGACTCACCTCCGTATCTCCTTACATCAAGACCGTATCCCCCTCGGGCGGCGAGATCAAGAGAAACACCTCAGTAAGTCTCACAACGAACGCGGGCGGCGGTCTGACAGGTACCAACCTGCTGTTCTATAAGTACACCGTACGCAACTCGAGCGGCGATATCGTCAACGTACCTTACTACACTCTCAATCGCAGCTACAGCTTTACGCCCACTGCCTTAGGCGCGTACACCGTAACGGTCAGCGTACAGGGCTCTGACAATACCACCGTAGAGCGCGAGTACAATTTCACCAGCGTCAACACGATCAGCCCTACCGAGTATGCTACTACACCTACCGAGACTCAGGCTCCTACCCAGAAGCCCACTGTCAAGCCTACCGAGACTCAGGCTCCGACAACTAAGCCTACACAGCCCGCTACTCAGAAGCCCACTGTCAAGCCCACAGAGCAGGCTACTCAGGCTCCCGAGATCCTCAGAGGCGACGCTGACGAAGACGGCGACGTGACCGTTATCGACGCTACCGTTATCCAGCGTTATCTGCTGGGCGCTCCGATGCTCACCCCGTTCAACGAGGCTAACGCGGACGCCGACGATGACGGCGAGATCACTATCGTAGACTCGACCGTTATCCAGCGCTATCTGCTTGGATTATATACACTGTAAGGAGGTAACAGAAGATGAAAAAGCTTTCAGGTTTGCTCGCGATACTGCTATGTCTTGCTATGATGATCTCTGTTGCCGCTGTTTCAGCCAACGCCGCCGACGATGAAGATGTCGCCGGGGTAGCCGCTGACGCGGATATCGCCGATACAGCCGCCGACAGTGTCATTATCCATGTCAAGAGCGAGGACAAGGTTCCGTATATCTATTACTGGAACGCTCTGCCCACCAATAAAGAAACCAGCTACCCCGGCGTCAGGATGACTCTCGATAACTCCCAGACAGGCGGCAACTGGTACACCTACACATTCAGCAACACATCAAAGATCAATTTCCAGATCACAGACGGCACATCCGGTCTCTCGGGTCAGCTCTCCGGCGAGCTCACCCGTAACTCAGGTGAGTGGTGGTACAGAAACGGTCGTTTCCGCAACCGCAACCCCGAAGAGGCAGACCCCTACGATAGTGTAGATATGCGCCAGGATACCATCTACTTTGTCATCACCACCCGTTTCTATGACGGCGATAAGGGCAACAACGTTCACTGCTGGGATGACAAGCAGGCTAACAACCCCGACTCCGACCCCGCGTGGCGCGGCGACTTCAAGGGTCTTGCCGATAAGCTCGACTACATCAAGGCGCTGGGCTTCTCAGCGGTCTGGATCACTCCGGTTGTCGAGAATGCCTCCGGCTATGACTACCACGGCTACCACGCGCTCGACTTCTCTAAGGTCGATCCGAGATATGAGAGCAGCGATTTCACCTATGAGGATCTGATCGCCGCCGCTCATGAAAAGGGCATGAAGATCGTACAGGACGTTGTATGGAACCACACCTCAAACTTCGGTGAAGCTCACCTCGCCCCTCTGTTCACCAAGAACTACAAAGCCGATCTTTCGGACATCGAGGCTTGCATGGTCCCCACCAAGACCCTGCTCGACTACAACAACGTCAAAACACCCGAGGAGTATTACAACCTCAAGCCTCAGCAGCAGTACGACTCCCGTCTGCAGCTGATGAAGCAGACTCAGGGCTTTACCGACATGGTATCTTATGACAAGGTATCTAACCCCAACAACTACTATCACAACGGTTATTTCGCAAGCCTTAACTGGGATGACTGGACCTGTAAGTTCTGCCAGATCGCGGGCGACTGCGTTGACTTGAACACAGAGAACAAGGCTGTAGCGGATTACACCGTAGACGCGTATGCCAACTACCTCGATATGGGCGTTGACGCTTTCCGTGTCGATACAGTCCGCCACATCCCCAGACTCTCTCTGAACAAGTGGTATAACGATCAGATCAACGCCGCGGCTAAGGCAGCCGGCAACAAGAACTTCTATATGTTCGGTGAGGTTTGCTGCCGCTTCAGCCAGACCTGGTACCGCGACAACGCGGCTGAGTCCGTCCAGTTCTATACATGGGATGATTCATCTGCCGACCTCGCTAAGCTCTCTGACGGTACCGATCCCGCTACAATTAAGAAGAATATCCAGAACGCGATCACCTTCAGCGAGAATCATGTCAGCACCTCAGGTCAGCCGACATCCAACAACGCGTTCCTCAACGGTATCAATTACCGTACTCCCGACTATTCCAAGAACTCCGGCATGGGCGTTATCGACTTCACCATGCACTGGCAGTTCGACTCCGCTTCCGGCGCGTTCGGCGCGGCTCTCGGTCAGGATCAGTATAACAACGATGCTACATGGAACGTCACCTATGTTGAGTCTCACGACTATTCTCCCGACCAGAACCAGACACAGCGCTTTACCGGCGGTACCCAGACATGGGCTGAGAACCTCAACCTGATGTTCACCTTCCGCGGTATACCGTGTCTGTATTACGGCGGCGAGGTAGAGTTCCAGAAGGGCTGCCGTATCGACGAAGGTCCCAACATCTCTCTGGCTAACTCCGGCCGCGCGTACTTCGGCGATTATCTGGAAGGCTCAGTCAAGACAACAGGCTTCTCTGAGTACAGCAACGCCACCGGCAAGCTGGCTTCTACCCTGAACAGCACGCTGTCCAAGCACATCCAGAAGCTCAACGCGATCCGCCGCGCCGTGCCCGCTCTGCAGATGGGTCAGTACACCACCAACGGCAACTATGTCAGCGGTAACATGGCTTACATCAGACGCTACACCGGCAACTACAACGGCAAGAATGTTGACTCTCTGGCTTGCGTAGCTGTCACCGACGGCGCTACCTTCAAGAACATCCCCAACGGCAAGTACATCGACGCTGTTTCGGGCGATGTCAAGACCGTTACCAACGGTACTCTGAGCGTAGGCTCGGTCGGTAAGGGCAACATGCGCGTATATGTATGCTGCGCTTCGGGCTTCCAGGGCATCAGCGGAGCTGTAGGTCCCTCCGGTCAGACTTACCTCAAGTAAGAGCTGTATTCGCATAACGAGCTATATTTGCTCCGCAAGCGAGACGTAAGTTCAAAACATAACATTCAATAGACAAGCTCCCTTCAGAGATGAGGGGAGCTTTGTGTTTGTATTGATGCACGGGGAATGGTTAATGTTTAATGGTGAATAGTGAATGGTGAATGGTGAATGGCGAAGGGCGGGACACCCGCACACGATTTATAATTACGGAGAGCGGAGAAAGTTGAACAAGCCTTCCCCTCGAAGAGCAGGACGTTTACAAGCCTTCCCCTCGGGGGGAAGGTGTCAACGCAGTTGACGGATGAGGGGACAGCCTCTCAGTTACATCAATAACTCAGTGAGGCTTACACATTAAATGTTCAGACGGTAACGTTTGTTTGTCTCCGAGTTCGGATGCTGACCGAAACGTAAGCCCCTCATCCGACTCGGCACAGCCGAGCCACCTTCCCCCCGAGGGGAAGGCTTACGCCAACCAACTACCAACCACCAGCCACTAACTACCAACCACCAACTACCAACCACCAACTACCATAATATTTCACAAAAAACCCTCGCTCCGACTTTACTTTGACCTTTGCTTGTGCTATAATACTACAGAATAGGGAAATTTCACCTTGAAAATCCTGAAAGGCATATGAAAAACCGAAAGGAACATGAACCATGAAAGCTAATATCTATCGCTCCGTGACCTGCGGAGATTTGAGGGAGACTAATATAGGAGAAGAGGCTCGCCTCGCCGGCTGGGTAGAGAATATCCGCGACCACGGCGGCGTAATGTTCCTCGATATCCGCGACCAGTACGGCGTGACCCAGGTCGTAGTACACGACGACTCTATGCTCGAGGGCGTCAACCGCGAGTGCAGCGTCACCATATCGGGTAAGGTCGTCAAGCGCGACGACGATACCGTCAATAACAAGATCGCTACGGGTACCGTTGAGGTAGTAGCCGAGAGCCTGACTGTGCTCGGCAAATGCAAAAACAACCTACCCTTTGAGGTGGTCACATCCACTTCCGTCAACGAGGACGCGCGTATGAGATACCGTTTTCTCGATCTGCGCAATCCCAAGGTGCACAACAATATCCTGCTCCGCTCTCAGGTCATCACTCATCTGCGTAACAAGATGAACGAGATGGGCTTTGTCGATATCGCCACCCCGATACTGGGCGTATCTTCGCCCGAGGGCGCGAGAGATTACCTCATTCCTTCGCGAAAGCATAAGGGCAAGTTTTACGCTCTGCCCCAGGCTCCGCAGATCTTCAAGCAGCTGCTGATGGTATCGGGCTTTGACAGATACTTCCAGATAGCTCCCTGCTTCCGTGATGAGGACGCCAGAGCCGACCGCTCGCCCGGCGAGTTCTATCAGCTCGACTTTGAGATGGCGTTCGCCACTCAGGAGGACGTCTTTGACGTAGCCGAAGAGGTGCTCTACGATACATTCAAGAAATATTCTGATAAAGAAATAAGCAAACCGCCGTTCCGCCGCATATCCTTTGCCGAGAGTATGCTCAGATACGGCACCGACAAGCCCGATCTGCGCAACCCGCTCGAGATAGTCGAGATCTCGGATATGTTTGAAGAGACCGACTTCAAGCCTTTCTTAAAGAAGTGCGTGCGCTCGATCAACGTCCCCGGCGCGGCGTCCTGCTCCAAGAGCTGGTTCAAGAAGATGGAAGAGTTCGCTCTGTCCATCGGCATGAAGGGTCTGGGCTATGTCAAGGTCACGGATGAGATGCTCTTTGACGGTCCTATCGACAAGTTCTTGAAGCCCGGCGACAGAGAGGAGCTCATCAGCCGCAACGGCTCCGAGGCGGGCGACGTCATCTACTTCATCGCCGATACAGCCGCCGAGGCTCCCAAGCTCGCGGGTCAGATACGCACCGAGGTAGCGAGACGTCTCGATCTGATAGACAAGAGCCGCTTTGAATTCTGCTTCATCGTCGATTTCCCGATGTTTGAGCAGGATGAGGAGACAGGTCAGATCATATTCACCCACAACCCCTTCAGTATGCCTCAGGGCGGTATGCAGGCTCTGCTCGAAAAGGACCCCTGCGACATCCTCGCTTATCAGTACGACATCGTGTGCAACGGCGTAGAGCTCAGCTCGGGCGCTGTGCGTAACCATGATATCGAGATCATGAAAAAGGCGTTCGCCATAGCCGGCTACACTGAGGACGATCTCAAAGAGAAGTTCAAGTCGCTGTATACGGCGTTCCAATACGGCGCTCCGCCTCACGCGGGCATGGCTCCCGGCGTAGACCGTATGCTCATGCTGCTGACTGAGGAGGAGAACATCCGCGAGGTCATCGCCTTCCCGATGAACAGCAACGCTCAGGATCTGCTGTTAGGCTCACCCGGAGAGGTCAGCGAGCAGCAGCTCAGAGAGGTGCATATAAAAATAAGATAACGGTTAACGGTTAACAGTTAACGGTGAAGGGAAATCCTTTGGATTTTGGATTCCTATAGATGAATATGAAAAGTAGCGATTTCTCTTTTATGTTCTATCAATAGGAATCGGGTGCGGGTGTCCCGACATTTACCGTTATCCGTTCACCGTTATCTGTTAACCATGTCGAAAGGAATATACTATGGTAACCAGAGAAGATATAGAGAACATAGCGTTGCTCTCAAAGCTGTTTGTAGATGAAAAGGATCTCGACAGCCTCACAGAAGAGATGCAGAAGATAGTCGCCTTCGCCGATACCATCAACAACGTTGAGGTCAGCACGGGCGAGTTTGACAACATCAACAATCTGTCTAACGTGTTCAGAGCGGACGAGGTGGGCGAGTCCCTGCCTGTCGAAGAGATACTGAAGAACGCTCCCGAGCAGGCTGAGGATCACTTCCTCGTCAGAAAGAGAGCGTGACCATGGGACAGATCAAACGCATACACGATATGCTGGTCAGCGGCGAGATAACCTGCACAGAGCTGACAAAGAAGTATTTGGAAGCTATCGAAAGTTCTAATAAAGAATTAAACGCCTATATAACCGTGACTCCCGAGGTGGCTTTGGCTCAGGCCGAGGCTGTAGACAAGAAGCTCGCGGCGGGCGAGGAGATAGGTCTTTTGGAGGGCATACCCATGACCCTTAAGGACAACATCTCCACCAAGGGTATACTGACCACCTGCGCCTCTAAGATACTCACGGGCTACAAGCCTATCTATGACGCTACAGTCTATGAGCTGCTCCAAAAAGAGGGCGTGGTCATGCTCGGCAAGACCAATATGGATGAGTTCGCCATGGGCTCTTCATGCGAGACGTCCTACTACGGCGGCTCTAAGAACCCTCACAGCCTCGACCATGTCGCGGGCGGCTCTTCGGGCGGTGTAGCCTCTGCTGTAGGCGGCAACCTTGCCGTATACGGCCTCGGCTCCGATACGGGCGGCTCTATCCGTCAGCCCGCGTCCTTCTGCGGTATAGTGGGTCTCAAGCCTACCTACGGCGCGGTATCGAGATACGGACTCATAGCCTACGCCTCATCCTTCGACCAGATAGGACCTATCACTCAGGACGTCGAGGACGCAGCTATAGTCTTTGACGCTATCTCTAAGTACGATGACCGCGACTCTACCTCTCAGGGCAGCGAGGCGACTCTGCCGACCCTGTATGACGATATCAAGGGCAAGCGCATCGGCATAGCCAACCAGTACCTCGACGGCGTCAGAGAGGACGTCAAGCAGGCTGTGCTAAGCGCCGCCAAGACCTACGAGGATATGGGAGCCGAGATAGTTTACTTCGACTTCCCCGAGCTGAGCTTTGCTCTGCCGTGCTACTACATACTCGCCATGGCTGAGGCTTCATCAAACCTCGGACGCTACGACGGTATACGCTACGGCTACAAGGCCGAGCACTATAACGGCACTCACGACATGATCTGCCGCACCCGATCCGAGGGCTTCGGCAAGGAGGTACAGCGCCGTATACTCATGGGCACCTATGTGCTCTCGGCGGGCTACTACGACGCATATTACAAGAAGGCTGTCAACCTGCGCGGAGCTATAGTAGAGGCTTTTGACAGAGCCTTTGATAAGTGCGACGCTATCCTCGCGCCTACCGCTCCCGTGACCGCGTTCAAGAGCGGCTATCTCTTCGGCGATGAGACCGACAGCATCGAGCAGTATCTCAGCGATATCTGCACCGTACCGGTCAACACCGCGGGTCTGCCCGCCGTGTCCGTGCCCTGCGGAGCCGACAGCGAGGGCCTGCCGATAGGTATGCAGCTGATAGGCAAGAAATTTGATGAAAAAACCATACTCAATCTCGCTTATAAGTATGAGCAGGCTGAGGATAAATTTATACAGACAAAGTGGGGTGTGAAGCTGTGAAATACGAACTTGTAGCGGGCTTTGAGACCCATGTAGAGCTGCAGACGAACACAAAGATCTTCTGCTCCTGCACCACAAAATTCGGCGGCGATCCCAACACCCACTGCTGCCCCGTATGCATAGGTCTGCCCGGCACCCTGCCCAAGCTCAACGAGCGTGTGGTGGAGTACGCGATCATGGCGGGCCTGGCTACCAACTGTGAGATAGCTGAGATAGCCAAGATGGACCGCAAGAACTACTGCTACCCCGATCTGCCCAAGGCATATCAGATTTCCCAGTACGACAAGCCCCTGTGCGAGCACGGCTACATACAGCTCAGCAACGGCAGACGCATCCGCATACTCCGTATCCATATCGAAGAGGACGCGGGCAAGCTGATACACAACCACGGCGATACATATGTAGACTACAACCGCGGCGGAGTACCGCTGATAGAGATAGTTACCGAGCCTGACTTCCGCTCTATAGACGAGGCTAAGGAGTATGTAGAGAAGCTCCAGCAGATCATGCGCTATATCGGTGTTTCCGACTGCCGTATGCAGGAGGGCTCGATGCGCTGTGACGTCAATATCTCTGTCCGTCCCGAGGGCAGCGATAAGCTCGGCACCCGTACCGAGATCAAAAACATGAACTCTATCACCAACATCGCCAAGGCTATGGAATATGAGTTTGAGCGTCAGACAGAGCTTATAGAGAGCGGCGGCGAGGTAGTGCAGGAGACCCTGCGCTATGACGACGCTACAGGTACTACATCCTCTATGCGTTCTAAAGAGGACGCCCATGACTATCGCTACTTCCGCGAGCCCGACCTTGTTACTATAGCAGTACCGCGAGATAGAGTAAAAGAAATACAAGCGCGCTTGCCGGAGCTGCCCGAGCAGAAGTTCGCGCGCTATACCGAAGAGTACGGCATCCCCGAGAAGGACGCCGCCCAGCTGACCAAGTACCGCAGCATATCGGAGTACTTCGACAAGGCGTCTGAGGGGCTCAAATCGCCCAAAACCGCCTCAAACTTCATCATCGGTCAGATATTCCGCAGACTTGTGACAGAAGCCGACAAGGAGAGCTTTGACATAAAGACCACCGCTGAGCAGTTGAACGAGCTGTGCAAGCTGCTCGAGAGCGGCAAGCTCAAGAACAACCTCGCCAAGACCGCGCTGGATAAGATGCTCGACTCAGGCAAGCCCGTGACCGACTTTGTATCCGAGAGCGATATGGCGGGTCTCGACGACGCTACCCTCACAGAGTATTGTCAGAATGCCATAGCCGCCATGCCGGCGGCGGTAGCCGACTATAAGAGCGGCAAGGAAAAGGCGCTCATGGCTGTGCTCGGCAACGTCATGAAGCAGAGCCGCGGCAGAGCCGACGCCGCCTCGGTCACAGCTAAGCTCAAAGAGCTGATAGGTTGATAGAACATTACAGATGATATAAACGCAGATAAGCGCTCCGAAAGGGGCGCTTTTTGTTAGTGTAGTTGGTGGTTGGTAGTTAGTAGTTGGTAGTTGATTGAAAGCCTGACGGCTTTTGGATTAGTATAACAACAGATAAAGGTAACGACTCATTGTAGGGGGGTGCCGTGACACGCGTGTCTGCTTCTCACGAAAGGTGGTTGGTTGTTGGTACTATATACGTTGCAAAAAAAGACGCCTCTGTATAAGAGACGTCCTGTTCACTATATTACGTTGTTCACTGCTTGACCTTACTGTACGCCTTGTCGATGAAGCGCTGAGCGTCAACCGTGAAGCGTGTGTGTGTGCCCTTGCCGATCAGACCCGCGTTGTCATAGACCTCGACCTCAAAGTCGAGCCTCCTGCCGTCATACGCTGTCAGCTTACTTTTGCATAAGATGCTCGCGCCGAGAGGTGAGGCGGCGAGGTGCTCGACCTCTACCTTGGTGCCTACGGTGGTGATGCCTTGGGGCAGCATATCCTCTACGGATTCGGCGCAGCAGCCCTCTATCAGAGCAATCATCGCGGGGGTGGCAAAGACCCTCAGCGTACCGCTGCCCATAGCGAGAGCGGTGTTCTCGATCTTGACCGCGACGGATTTTTCGCCTGTTATACCTGTTGTGATATCATGCTGCATGGTATCTTCCTTTCAGTTATGAAAACGGTTAATGGTGAATGGTTAAGGGAGGGCGTTGCCCTCACCCATTTATATAGGAATCCAAAAGCCGTCAGGCTTTCCCATAACCGGTAACCGGTATCCTGTATCCGGTAACCGCTGCAAATTCACCATCATTCGTACTCTACCACGTTTACCCAGCGCTCAAGCAGATCCTGCTCCTCGGGCTTGTTCTTGACGCTCTGTGTGCAGGCGACAATGGGCATCCAGCGCTGTACATACTGCTTGGCGGTATCGGTCTTCTTGCAGAAGAGGTCAAGGTACTTCTCGGCGATATCGTCCATGCCCTTGAGGCAGAACAGCATATAAGTCCTCGCTGCGTCTGCGGCGGCGTTGCCCTGGGTGACGTGCGACCAGTCGAGGATGTAGTAGCTCTCGCCGGGGGTGATGATAATATTGGACGGTGTGAAGTCGCCGTGGCATATCTTCTTATGGTTCTTCATGCTCTCGAGGCGCGTGTGCAGCTCGTAGCGGGTAGTCGCGTCAAAGCGGCTGGCGGATATCTTGCGGTTGAACTTATCCTTGATCTTGTTGAGCAGGGGAGCCTCTTTGCTGAAGATCTCCTTCTGAATATCTATGAACAGGGCGAGATACTCGTCGAGCTTGTCGGGGTTCTCTTCCATCAGCTGAGCGAGGGTCTTGCCGGGGATATACTCGGTGCGTATAGCCCACTTGCCGTCTATTTTGCTGACCTCAAGGAGTTTGGGCACATTCAGCCCCGTCTCTTCGATACGAGCCTGGTTGAGAGCCTCGTTGAGTATATCAGCCTTGCTGTAGTCGTTGTCAAATACCTTGAGTACGGTGTCGCCGTCCTTGTATATGACCTTCTTTTTGCGCTGTGCTAAGATCTCGTATTTATCGTTCATGGCAGCCTCCTTATACATCTTTATGCTCGCCGTAATAGGCGTTGAGATACATCTGCTTGATCTCGCTTATCAGCGGATAGCGCGGGTTAGCGCCTGTACACTGGTCGTCGAACGCCTGCTCGCTCATCTCGTCGAGGGTGGAGAGGAACTTCTCCTCATCCGGAACATAGTCGCGGATGGTCGGCATGATGCCTATCTCCTCCTTGAGGGCGGTTATGCGATCGAGCAGTGCGCTGAGCTTCTCGCTGTCGTCGCTGCCTCCTATACCCAGAGCCTCGGCTACCTCGGCGTAGCGGCGCAGGGTGTGGGGATGATCGTACTGCGAGAAGGTGCCCATCTTGGTGGGAGCCTCCTTCGAGTTGAACATCAGTACCTCGTTCATCATCAGAGCGTTGGCGACTCCGTGAGGGATATGGTGGAAGGCTCCGAGCTTATGAGCCATACTGTGCATGACTCCGAGAAAAGCGTTCGCGAACGCCATGCCCGCCATCGTAGCGGCGTTAGCCATCTTCTCTCTGGCTTCTTTGTCGGGCTCTCCGGTCACGGCGCTCTCATAAGCCTTGGGCAGATACTCAAACAGCACCTTGAGAGCCTGTATGGCGAGACCGTCGGTGTAGTCGGTAGCCATGATCGAGGCGTATGCCTCTAAAGCGTGAGATACGGCGTCTATGCCCGATGCGGATGTCAGACCCTTGGGAGCGTTCATCATCATGTCTGCGTCCACTATAGCCATATCGGGCATCAGCTCGTAGTCGGCGAGAGGATACTTTACGCCTGTCTGCTCGTCGGTGATGACCGCGAAGGGAGTTACCTCGGAGCCTGTGCCGGCTGATGTGGGTATAGCCACAAAGTACGCCTTGTCGCCCATATGGGGGAAGGTGTATATGCGCTTGCGTATATCCATGAAGCGCATCGCCATGTCCTCAAAGTCCGCTTCGGGATGCTCGTACAGCACCCACATGATCTTAGCGGCGTCCATGGGCGAGCCTCCGCCCACGGCGATGATGACGTCGGGCTTAAAGCTCTTCATCATCTCGGCGCCCATCTTGGCGCAGGCGAGGGTGGGATCGGGAGCTACCTCGCTGAAGGTGGTGTGCATCACGCCCATCTCGTCGAGCTTGCGCTCCACGGCGGCTGTGTAGCCGTTAGAGTACAGGAAGCTGTCGGTGACGATGAACGCCTTTTTCTTATTCATGACCTGTCCCAGCTCAGAGAGAGCCGTGCTCAGGCAGCCTTGCTTGATATATACCTTCTCGGGAGCTCTGAACCACAGCATATTATCCCTCCTCTTGGCTACTGTCTTGATGTTGAGCAGATGCTTTACGCCTACGTTCTCGTATATCGAGTTGCCGCCCCATGAGCCGCAGCCCAGTGTCAGCGACGGAGCGAGACGGAAGTTATATATATCTCCGATACCGCCGTGTGACGAGGGTGTGTTGACCACTATGCGGCAGGTCTTCATGCGCTCGCAGAACTCGTCGAGCACATCACGGCGTATGAGCTCGTTGATGTAGATAGAGGCTGTGTGTCCGTAGCCGCCGTCGGCTATGAGCTGCTCGGCGTTGTTGAACGCCTCTTCTGTCGTATCGTATTTATACATGGCGAGCACGGGGGAGAGCTTTTCGTGAGCGAACTCCTCGCTCAGCTCTACACTGCTGACCTCGCCGATGAGTATCTTGGTGCTCTCGGGTACGTCCACGCCGCTGAGCTTGGCTATCTTATACGCGCTCTGACCTACTATCTTAGCGTTCAGAGAGCCGTTGATGATGATGGTCTTGCGTACCTTGTCGAGCTCGTCGGGCTTTAAGAAGCAGCAGCCGCGGTATTTGAACTCCTGCTTGACCCTGTCATAGATGGACGAGGGTACATGTACGCTCTGCTCCGAGGCGCATATCATGCCGTTGTCGAAGGTCTTAGAGTGGATGATCGAGTTTACCGCGAGTGTGATGTCGGCGCTCTCGTCTATCACTGCGGGGGTGTTGCCCGCGCCTACGCCCAAGGCGGGCTTGCCTGAGCTGTACGCCGCCTTTACCATGCCGGGGCCGCCCGTGGCGAGGATGATGTCAGCCTCTTTCATCAGGGTGTTGGTCATGTCGAGTGACGGTACGTCTATCCACGCGATGATGTCCTCGGGAGCTCCTGCCTTGACCGCCGCCTCAAGCACTATGCGAGCCGCCTCTATGGTGCTCTTCTTGGCTCTGGGATGGGGCGAGATGATGATGCCGTTGCGGGTCTTGAGCGAGATCAGACACTTGAAGATAGCTGTCGAGGTGGGGTTGGTGGTGGGTATGACCGCCGCCACTACGCCTATGGGCTCGGCTATCTTTACTATGCCCGCCGTGTCGTCATGCTCTACCTCGCCGCAGGTGATCGTGTCCTTGTAGGCGTTGTAGATATACTCCGAGGCATAGTTGTTCTTGATGACCTTGTCCTCGACCACGCCCATGCCTGTCTCTTCCACAGCGAGCTTGGCGAGACTCAGACGCGCCTTGTTGGCAGCTAAGGCAGCCGCCTTGAATATCGCGTCTACCTGAGCCTGCGTATATTCACCGAAGGCTCTCTGCGCTTTTCTGACTTCGCCGATCTTCTTTTCAAGAGCCTCGACGCTGTCAACCAAATACTTTTCGTTATCCATTTGTTCTCCTCCTTAAAAAGGAATTTACTTGCACAACATAAGTATATCATACGCAAAAGCTCGGTTCAATTTGCATATGCTACAAAGAAATACACGGATTTTTGATGTTTATAGACATATTGTTAATTGTTTAACAATCTTTGAGCCGGAAGTACCTGTACATAATGACTTGTTCACACGGCAAAAAGGCTGTCACGCCGTTCAGCGTGACAGCCCATGCTATCTTATTATTATGTTACCACGGCTTGCCGGTGCGCTGCTCGTACTCCTCGCGCTCCTCTGCTTGCAGGGTCTCGTAGTATGTCATCCTCTTAGGCGGGGTGAATACGCCTAACGCCATCAGTATGACCGCCGCCACCGCCACTACTAAGCCCGCGTAGAGCATGAAGTACAGCAGTATCCACTCGCCCACGGTACCGAGTATCTTGCGTATCTTGCCGATTGTGTCGAGCTGTTTGAGCGCCTCGCCGTAATCCTTGAACCACTGTCCCGGGTTTTTGAAGAAGTTTTTTACCTTAGACCAGTGCTTAGCGTAAAAGTCAAATATCTTATTCATGTCGTACCTCTTAAAAAGCTATTTTCTCAACGTTGTACTTCGCGGTGTAGTCTTTCCAGAACTCTTTGTCGGCTACGCTTTCGGTAGCGTAAAAGTTTGATATATATTCCTGCGCTCTGTAGTTCAATGTACCGTCGGCTTTGATGTAAAGATCTTCTACGGTATAATAGGCGATACTGTTATTGCAGTTCGGGTCGTCTCCGTCGCCCGTTATGTCTGCGTGTACAGATATGAACGCTTTGTTCTCATAGGTGCCGTCGTTCTTCTTCAGCAGGTAGATATCGCCGAGCGAGGGGTTGCTCACCTTACCGGGGATGATAACGTACCATGTGCCGTCAGGTCCGTAATACTGTGATGTGTCCAAGCTCTTTATCATGGTCTCATACTTGGTTTTGAGAGCCTTTTTGCTGTCGGCTGTAAGCTCGTCGGCGCTCGTCAGATAGTGATCGACGTCCTTGAGGGGATAGCTGTAGGTAGCTTCCTTGAGTACATAGCCGTTATCCTCCATCTCCTTGGGCAGGCTGGCGGTGATGGTGATGCTCTCGCCGTAGGCGACCTTGTCCGACTCAGCCTTGTACTTGACCTTTGATATCGGGTCTTTCTTATCTACCTTGTTGCTGATGGTCAGGTAGCCTTCGGGAGCCTTGCCCTCGTATCTGATCATGACACCGGTATCCGTGTTGAAAACAGAGGGATCGAAGGCGTCGACCTCGATAGCCTTTGTCAGTTCGTCAACGGTCATCTTGTATGTGGTGTTCTTGAGACTCAGCCCCGCGTCCTTAGCGGCGCTCTCACTGTACTTGAAGGTGATCGTCACTTCGTCGCCGCTCGATAAGCCCTCGGACGGTGTGACCTCGTATTCAAGAGAGCTTTCAAACGGAGCCAATTTGGCGGCGTTCTCGATAGCCTTTTGGCTCAAGGGGTCTGACGCTCCTTTGGCGGTGGAGTAGGCTTTTTCAAACTCGGCGTTGTCAAAGACGATCTCAGCCTTAGCCTTGCCGTCTATGCCCTTGAAGGTGACGGCGGTGTAGTCCTTGAGGTCGAGCGAGGTTCCGCCGCAGGCGGTCAGCGAGAGCGCTGTTAGTATCATAGCGAGTATGAGTATGATTGATGTTATCCTTTTCATTGTTCTTTCCCTTTCCTTTGTATAATTTGTATTTTTGATATTTCAGCGAAATGTATACGCTGTGTTTACTTGTTTATCACTATCGAGCTTATGATGTCCGTCACGGAGCCCGGCAGCCTGTTGTAGTCCTGCTGAGCTTTTTGATACTGCTCGGTCTGATACGGATCGTCAACTTTAATATTCGATTCGCTCTCGTTGGTTGTGTAGTATAGACTTCTGCCGCCGTTTGAGTACTGTCTGACTACGGTATAGTTGTCGGAGCGGGCGACAAGAGTCTGCATAGTTATGTTCGATCTCTCTATCTGCGTCTGATCGCTGTTCGGATCACCCGGATCATAGCTCGGATCATCATATACGACCAGCGTCAGGGGATACCCGGTGAATCTCATGCCGTCGTATGTCCGCTCAAATATAAACGAGATATAGTAGCCCTCGACGCCTATGATCTCATTGAACTCTCTGTAGGCGTTCGACGTAGTCAGCTCGCTCCACGCTTCGGGCAGTTCTAAGGATATTATCCCCTCGGGGTCGGTGTAGACGGTCGTCTTGGGGGCTGATGACGGAGGCACGACCTGCTTCTGGACATCCGTATAAACAGGCTCGGTGGACTCGGTAGGCATATCGCTGTCGGCTATCGCCTTGCCCATGCCGCCCATCGGCGTACCGTTGCCGTCC
This sequence comes from uncultured Ruminococcus sp., assembly GCA_902776975.1. Lineage (GTDB taxonomy): Bacteria > Bacillota > Clostridia > Oscillospirales > Acutalibacteraceae > Ruminococcoides. The sequence continues at coordinate 54,275 of CACYSI010000005.1, read as the reverse complement.
GTGTAGTGCGACGGTGTATCTACGCGCTTAGCGTCGCGGGTGAAGTAGCCTATCGCCGTAGCTCCGCCGGTAAGCAGACACGCCGCCGTTACCGCGGCTATGATCTTCATCGTGAGCGACTTTTTCGCTCCGCCTGCCGCCGCGCCCTTTGCCGCGCCGGATACAGCGTAGCTCGAGTCCTTATACAGCTCCGGGCCAAAGTCTCTGCCCGCGCTGTCCGCTCCCGCGGTAAGGATCTTCTTGGTGACCTTTTTCGGTACCGAGGCGGGTCGGCTGTCTCTGAGTCTGAACAGCAGCAGCAAGAACGGTATCGGCGACAATCCGTAGAGCTTTGTGCCCTTCTTCTCGAGCTCGAGCACCTTGGCTTCTATCTTCTTTCTGCCGTAGCTCAGACGGCTTTTGACCGTGTTCTCGGTCACTCCCAGCTCGCGGGAGATCTCTTTGACCGTCATCTCCTCGTAGTAGAACATCGAGATCACCGCCCGCTGATCCTCGGGCAGAGAGTTCAGTATCTCTCTGAGGAGCCTCGCGGTCTCTTTTTTATCCATAGATACCTCGGGGAGGTTCTCTTCTCTCGTGTCCTCAAAGTCGACAGCGGTATCTTCATCATCGCCGCTCATCCCGCAAAAGAGCACCGGCTTGCGCTGTCTGAGGTAGTCTATACAGCGGTTGTGAGCTATACGCTTGACCCACGGTCTGAACTTGTCGGCGTCCTTGAGCTGATCGAGGCTTTTGAAAGCCTTGATGTAGCTGTCCTGCAGTATATCGAGAGCCGCGTCCTCATCCTTGACGAGCGCCGTTATCGTGCGGTATACGCCGCTGTAGGTCTTGTTGTACAGCTCCGTTATCGCGCCCTGATCGTTGACGCGAGCCTTATCTATCAGCTCCTGTGAAAATCCCTGGTCGGCTGAGCACTTGGGACATACGCTCATACCTTCCGGTATCTGCGAAGAGCAGTTATAGCATTTCATTTTTTGCCCTCCTTGTTCTTGTTGAGTATCGTCAGTATGCCGCGCAGTATCTCTTTAGCCTTCTTGGGCGACAGTCCGTGATATTCTATCAGTTTTTTGTAGAGGCTCTTAAAATCGTTATTTTTCACTTTTTTATCTCCTCTCTGCCCTATAGACGAGAGAGAAGTCCAAAAGGTTTTAAATATTTGAAATTTTTTTGAATTTTTATAAAAATATTATTATTAAGCACATAATGCTTGATACTATATTCAAATTATAGCACATTTTGCCGTAAAATAAAGTGTATAAAAGAATTAAGAGGAAGGAGATGAAGATTTGCTGTTTGATGAACACGGCTTCGGAGAGAGGCTCAGGCAGTTCAGGCTCAAGAACCGATTGACTCAAGAGGCGCTGGCGGAGAAGATAGACACCGCGACCAGCTCTATATCGCATCTTGAAAACGGCACGCATACACCCTCGCTCAAGACGCTGATAAAGCTGTGCAACGCTCTGGATATCGGTGTAGACGATCTGCTCGCCGACAGCCTGCCCGTAAAGAGCGCTCATCTCGATCATGATATCGCCGAGCTGCTGTCAGATTGCACTCCGAGCGAGAAGCAGATGCTCAAGGATATAATAATAACCACCAAGAAAACTCTCAGAACACATAAATAAAGGATTTGCTAAAGGAGAACTTCAGCAAATCCTTTTTGTTTAAGGTGATAGCAGGCTGTAGGCGGTCAGTGGATAAAAATATTCGCTTTATTGAGAATCAGTATTATATTGCATTGATGCTGCCGTTTATACCATCGGTTCGCCGATGCCGTAGGGACACTCCGCCTTGATGAGCCATCTTTGGATGAAGGTCGCGTCGGTCACGGTCAGCTCTCCGTCGCCGTCTGTATCAGCGGCAATCTTGTCGAGGCTCGGTACTGTCATTTTCACGATCGCTCTTTGTACGGTTGCAGCGTCAGTCGCGTTCACTTCACCGTCTCTGTCGGCGTCTCCGAGCAGAACTGTGATTTGAGTAGGCTCGACAGTCTCTTCCGTATTTGGCTGTGTAGGCTCCTGTGTAGCGGGTTGATCAGATTCAGTGGGCGGAGCCTGTGTAGGTTCTTGCGTAGGCGCGTCGGTCAGCTCTTGGGTCGGAGCCTCGGTCACAGGTTGAGTAGGCTCATGTGTCGGCTTGACCTCGCTGTTTATATCAAAGTCGCTCAGGTCTATCATGCCCCAGCCGTAGGTGGTATCATAGCCCTTATCGCCTAAGTCCACCGAGTATTTGATGAAGATATCCTTGATCTCGCTCTGAGTCAGGCTCTTGTCCCATGTTTTGAGCAGAGCCGCCGCCGCAGCGGCGTGAGGAGCCGCAACGGATGTGCCGGAGCTGACGAACATCGCGCGCTTATAGGGCGTAGTGACCGAGACCCCCGGCAGGGCAAAGTCCACTCCATCGCCGGTGTTGGCGTGCTCTCCGAGCTTGTTGTTTCTGTCAACGGACGTGACGGTCAGCACGTTATCCTTGTTGGCGGGATAACGGTACCTTATGTCTCCGCTTTGGTTGCCCGCCGCGACGACTACCGTTATGCCCCGAGCCACCGCGTCCTCGATAGCCTGATCGAGGATGGTGATCGAGCGCTTGGGATCCTCGGCGCTGATGCTCAGGTTGATGACGTCGGCTCCGTGCTCTATGGCATAGTATATGCCTTTTTTGACTACGCTCATATAGCCCGTGCCGTCGGCTTTGTTGACCTTTACGGGCAGTATCCTGACGTTTGACGAGGTGCCGTCGGCTATGATCCCGCTGACCGTAGTGCCGTGGTATTGATCGTCGTTGACGTTTGAATTGTTGTCGATAAAGTTCCACCCGTCGTCGGTATATCTGCCCTTGAGAAAAATGTTGGAGGTATTGATGCCCGAGTCGATGACCGCGACGCGTACCTCGGGCAGAGACCTGCCGCTGTTTTCGAGCTTCTTTTGGAGCTTGTCGAGTCCCATGTGGCTCACGCCCCAGCTCATGTGTCCGAGCGGATAGCTGCTCAGAGCCTCCGATACGAATACTGCGTCCCCGCTGTCGGCTGCGCACACCGCCGCGGCGCAGGATACTGCCGCCGTCAAAGCCAGTACCAGTGATACGATCCTCTTATTTATACTCACAGCGCCCTCCGTTAAATAATGGTTTCATACTTCTTTAACTGCATTGTAGAAGAAATCCCGTGCAAAGTCAAGTCGTCTGTACGGCGGTGTTTTCGTTTGTTATAAAAAGAGTTTACATCGCGTCCAAAATTAGATAATTTTTTCACAATAGAACAAACATCATGATCAATAGTGTGCAAATTGCACAAAAAACAATTGTAAAAATGTTTACAATATTGACTTGATTAACCGCTGTTATTATGGTAGAATTGAATTGAAAAAGTAGGTTTCGTATAACGCAAAAGGTATACGATACGAGATTTATTTTTCAAACGAATTCCGCTGTTCCTGAGTGGGAGGAAAGGCGGAAAAACTAAAAGGAGGAATTTTTATGCAAATGAAGAAACTTGTTTCGGTTATCCTGGCGGTTTGCATGCTCGTAAGTATGTTTACGATCCTGCCTCTCTCCGCAGGCGCTGAGACGGCCACCAAGACCATCACGGTCGGCGTGGTAGATTATCTGGACCTTCAAGGCGATTATGAGGTTCACTATTGGGGCGGCGCCGAACCCGGTGACGCGGCTGCCACAGCTCTCAACACCCAGAAGGATAAATCCGTTGGACAGGATTACTGGCAGGGCGAAGAGAAGACCTACAACATGTTTGAGGCTACTATCCCCGCTGACGCTACAGGCTTCAAGTTCCACATCGGCGAAACATGGTTCGGCGACGACGGTAATACAGCTGAATCCAACGCGGTCTATGTTTTCGAGTATGGCGACAATTACCTTGCTTACTATGACAACGAGACTCCTGCTGCTCCCGAGACACAGGTTCCCACAACTGCTCCCGAGACACAGGCTCCCACAATTGCTCCCGCATCAGAGGCTCCTGTTGCTGACACCATCACAGTATACTTCACTGATGCTCTGAATTGGGGCGCTGCTAACATCTATTACTGGAACGGCGGTTCCGATTGGCCCGGCCCCGCTATGACTGTATACCAGGAAAGCAATGACTTCGGCCAGAAGGTTTACTCCGCTACTATCCCCGCTGATGTTGAAGGCATCATCTTCAACGCCAACGGCAACCAGACCGTAGATATCAAAACAGGTATCGCTGACGGTAAGGGCTGGTATACCGAAGACGAGACGGATGAAGTAGGCCATTACAAGGTTGTCGAGTACACAGTAACCGAGCCCGAGACAACTGCTCCTTCAACCGCGCCCGAGACAACTGCTCCCGAGACAACTGCTCCCGCTTCCGAGGCTCCTATCATAGGCGGCACAACCTACTACATCGTAGGCGACATGAACGAATGGCAGATCAACGAGGATTACGCTCTTACAAAGAACAGTGCTACTGAAGATGACGAGTACTATTTCCACGGTCTTGCTTTCGAGTCTGAACAGGGCTTCAAGGTAATCGGCTACAACGGAAGCATCCAGGGCGGAAACACAACATGGTATCCCGACGGCGCTGATAACGACTGTGTGATCCACGAAGCAGGAACCTATGACATTTACTTCCGTCCCAACTATGACGGCGGCGAGGATTGGTTCTACAGCTGCATCTTCGTAACTGCTTCTGAAGAGCCCGCTTCCGAGCCCGAGACACAGGCTCCTTCAACCGCTCCCGAGACAACCGCTCCCGAGACAACTGCTCCCGTTGTAGGCGAAGAGGTTACACTGTACTTCACCAACAACAAGGGTTGGGGCGAAGTTAAAGCTCATATGTGGAAAGAAGACGGCGCTTCTACAGAGTGGCCCGGCGTTGCTGCTACTTATGTAAAAGACAACGACTACGGCGAGGCTATCTACAGCGCTACTATCAACACTGCTACATATGACCATGTTATCTTCAATGATGGCGGCAACGGCGGTCAGACAGCTAACATCGCTGTAGCTGACGCTGTAGCCGGCGGCTGCGGCGTATACTGCCTCGACACTCAGGACGGCGAAGGTCACTACAACGTTGGCTTCTATGAGTACAGCGCTGAGCCCTCTTCAGAGCCCTCTTCAGAGCCTGTTGTAGGCGGTCCTACCTACTACATCGTAGGCGGCATGACCAACTGGCAGATCAACGAGGATTACGCTCTCACTAAGAACGATGCATCTGAGGATGACGAGTATATGTTCGAGGGTCTTGCTCTCACAACTACATCTATGTTCAAGGTAGTCCGTCTCAACGGCAGCATCCAGGGCGGCGATCAGGCATGGTATCCCGATGGCATGGGCAACAACTACGGCGAGAACGGCGAGATCGATCACGACGGCATGTACACCATTTACTTCCGTCCCGGCTATAACGGCGGTGAGGGCTGGTTCTACAACTGCATCTATGTTGCTGAGTTTGTTGCTCCCGTAACAGAGCCCGTAACAGAGCCCGAAACCGAGCCTTCAACCGAGCCTTCAACCGAGCCCGTTGAACACACTATCGCAATCGTTGACGGTAAATACTACGTTGACGGCGAGATCGTTAAGAACGCGGGTCTGATCGAGTATGAAGACAATTACTATTATGTAAGGTCTGACGGTTCCGTATTTACCGGCGGCAAGCTGAATGTTACCGAAGCTAAGGCGAACGGTTTGCTTCCCGCAGGTACATATGTATTTGATGACGAAGGTAAGATGGTCAACAGCGGTACTATCGTTAACGGATATTACTATGAGAAGGGCAAGATCGCCAGAGGCGTAGGCGTTGTACAGATCAATAGCGGTTACTACTTTGTCCAGAAGGACGGTTCCGTAGCTGTCAATGCTAAGAGACTCGGTATTTCCGAAGCTAAGACAAACGGCTTGATCGAACCCGGCTATTATAACTCTGATGAGAACGGTAAGCTGGATATCACCGGTATCTTTGGCTCCAAGGGCTATTACTTCCGTGACGGCGTTGTTATCTTAGGCGCCGGTGTTGTACAGTACAAGGGCGGTCTCTATTTCGTTATGAATGACGGCACTGTTGCTAAGTCCAGAAAATTGGGCGTTTCCGCAGCTAAGTCGAACGGCTTAGTCGCCCCCGGCTATTATGAGTTTGACGAAACAGGTAAGATGCTCACTGACGGTATCGTTAACGGATACTACTATGAGAACGGTGTAGTTCAGTTAGGCAAGGGTATCATAGAGATCGACGGTGACTTCTACTTTGTCAGAACTGACGGCTCTATATACAAGAACGGTAAGATCAATGTTCCCGAGGCTAAGACAAACGGCCTGATCGAAGCAGGCTCATACAGCTTTGACGCAGACGGCAAGCTGATCGCGGAATAATCCTCAGGAATTATAGATCATAGTTCTTGATCGTATAATTATTTGTATGATAATTAAATAACAAAACGGGCGCGGCAGAGGTGCAAGACCACTGCCGTGCTTTTGTGTTAATATACAAAACGCCGAATACAAGATTAGGGAGTCGGCTCGGCGCGGCCCGACTCCTTTCATAAAAAAGAAGGAGCAGGAAGATCCCGCTCCTTAATAAGTCGATATTCAAACGTTTTGATCCGCCGTTGATGACGCGCCGGTTGACCGCATTGTCGGCAACAGGCGGAAAAAGGTACGTGTGCCTCAGCCGAAGTATCTCTCGAGCAGACCCTTGAAGCCGGCGCCGTGTTATCTGTCTCTGGTCAGCACGAAAGCCATATTTTCATGATCGTTATCCCATGAGAAGCCATCTATTTTCCAGCCTGCATTCAAGTATGTTGAAAGCTGTAGCTGGATGGAAGGATACTCGTACATCGATGAGCCGTCATTAAATGACTTTCCATTACTGAGATATCCTCTGTCATATATATTTCCATATGTAGGACTTGTAAAACGAATAACCTTACAATCTTTCATTTTCTATTATCCGAAATATCTCTTTAAGAGACCCTTGAAGCCCGCGCCGTGTCTCGCCTCGTCCTTAGCCATCTCGTGAACTGTATCGTGGATAGCGTCCAGATCGGCAGCCTTGGCTCTCTTAGCAAGATCGAGCTTACCCGCGCAGGCGCCTGTCTCAGCCTCTACGCGAAGCTCAAGATTCTTCTTGGTGCTGTCTGTCAGTACCTCACCGAGCAGCTCCGCAAACTTAGCGGCGTGCTCAGCCTCTTCAAAGGCGTACTTTGTGAAAGCGGCTGATACCTCGGGGTAGCCCTCTCTGTCGGCTACTCTCGCCATAGCAAGATACATACCTACCTCGCTGCACTCGCCCTCAAAGTTGGAGCGCAGATCAGCCTTGATGTCCTCTGCTACGTCCTTGGCGATACCTACAACGTGCTCGCAGGCAAAGCCGGCGTCATCGCCCAGCTTGGTGAACTTCTCGCCCGGTACCTTACATACGGGGCACTTCTCGGGAGGAGTATCTCCCTCGTGAACATATCCGCATACGGGACAAACCCATTTTGTCATAACATTTTCCTCCTTATCGGTATATTTTTTTTGATAAAATCGGTTGCACACAATATACCATAAACAACTCAAAATAAATTTCCTTATCGGAATAATAAGAGGTTTTCACGCATATTATTTTGTTAGTGTAAGCTAACCAAATAATCTATGTTTTTCAGGAGTGATGACCATGCCGTCGGTATTTTTGAGTCCGTCCACACAAGAGAGCAATCCTTACATAAACGGAGGCAGTGAGGAGTACTTCATGAACCTCGTCGCGGACGCTGTAGAGCCCTATCTCAGAGCCTCCGGGATAACCTACGCGCGCAACTCGCCCGAGCAGACCCTCTCTCAGGCTATAGCTCAGTCCAACGCCGGTAACTACGATCTGCATCTCGCCATACACAGCAACGCCGCGGGCTCAGCCAACAGCGGAAACGTGCGAGGTACGGATGTATACTACTATCCTACTTCGGTCAAGGGCAAGCGAGCCGCGGATATCATAGTCGAGAACTATAAGGATATCTATCCTCTGCCCGAGAGGGTCAAGACCGTCGCCTCCGCGGCTCTCGCCGAGCTCAGACGCACTAAGGCTCCCGCCGTGCTGATCGAGACCGCCTACCACGATAACCTCGCCGACGCCGAGTGGATACAGGAGAACATCGGTACGATAGGCAGAAACCTCGCCGTGAGTATAGCTCAGTTCCTCGGCGTACCTTTTGTTGATTTATAGGACAAAACAGCATATTTTTGTTGCATATAAATACAGCCGTGTGCTATAATAAAAGATAATACGGCAGCGGCTGTATCGGTTATGCCCTGCAGCCGCTGTATAAAAATCTATTGGAAGTGGAAATATGATACAGAAAGACATCAAAATCATCGAAAAGACTATGGAAGCCCTGCGTAAGAACAACATGGCGGCTTACTATGTAGAGACTAAAGAAGAGGTGCTCCCTCTGGTAGAGTCGCTCTTGAAGGAAGGTGAGACCATATCTCACGGCGGCTCCGAGACGCTCAAGGAGTGCGGGCTGATCGGGCTGTTCAACAGCGGCAGATACAACTATCTCGACCGCTCCAAGGCGCAGTCTCCCGAAGAGGCAGAGGAGATATACCGTCAGACCTACAGGGCTGATACGTTCTTCGCATCATCCAACGCAGTCACCGAGGGCGGTCTGCTCTTCAACGTAGACGGCAACAGCAACCGCGTCTCAGCTATCCTTTACGGCCCTAAGCAGGTCATCTTTGTCTGCGGCTACAACAAGATAGTCAAGGATCTTGACGAGGCTGTGACACGCCTCAAGAGCGTGGCTTCACCCAAGAACACCAAGCGGCTCAACTGCAATACATACTGTGCCCGTGAGGGCGAGTGCCTGGCTATGGGCAGAGACGCTACCTATATGTGTGACGGCTGTAAGAGTCCCGACCGCATCTGCTGCAACTATGTCATCTCGGCGTGGCAGCGTCATAAGGACAGGATGAAGATAATATTCGTAGGAGAAGAGCTGGGATACTGATTCAGCCTGAAGCTCAGTGATAACAAACTAAAAGGCTCCCCTGTAAAAGGGAGCCCTTGTTCGCCGATAAAGACAAAGAATACTTGTCGATGTGCCATTCCGGCGCAGTCAAAATCATAACCGGAACGAGTCACTTTGTCATCCTGAGCGAAGTCGAATGACGCAGAGTGTGTCATCCTGAGCGAAGCGGCAGTGGCGCTTTGCCAATCGCAGATGAATCTGCGATTGGAGCGCTGTTGCATGGGAGTTGTATACCAAATCGAAGATTTGGACAACTCCTCAAAGGATCTTAAAGCGCAAACTTTTCAGATCATTTCGTGCCTGTCAGGTTTGACAGATCGGAAAAAGGTATTCAAAAGATCCCTCGACAAGCTCGGGATGACAGCGTTTTTTGTCGGGATGACAGCGTTTGGTTTTCTGCTTATCGGGGATCACTCGCATTTGTTATCGGCGCGGTCGCTCATATGATCCTGCTTGTTGTCGGTCATGCTCTTGTGATCGTTGTTTTCGGCGCGGTTGATGTTCTGTGTGGACTTCGCGCTGTTTGTGCCTTTGTTATTGCTTTTAGCGTTCTTTTTGCTTTTGCTCATTTTTACACCCCCTTTTTTTACTTATTCTACCCGTATCAGAGGTGATTATTATGAAAATGGACGATTATTTTGCCCGCATGAAAAACGTGCTCGGGGATAATTATGACAGGTTCCTCGAGACAGTGGACAAGCCGCCCTACAGAGCTATCCGAGTCAATACGCTGAAGATACAGCCCGAGGAGCTGCTGCCCCTGCTGACGTTCGCCGGTGAGCAGGTGCCCTTTGCGCCCGACGGCTACTATGTGAACGCCGATAAGCTCGGCAAGCATCCTCTGCATCACGCGGGAGCCTTCTATGTACAGGAGCCGTCCGCTATGTCGGCGGTCACGGCTCTTGATGTCCAGCCGGGCGACAAGGTACTCGACATATGCGCCGCTCCGGGCGGCAAGAGCACCCAGATAGCCTCGCGTCTGAGCGGTACGGGACTGCTGTGGGCTAATGAGGTGGTACGTCCCAGAGCGCACATCCTGCTCTCCAATATCGAGCGTATGGGCGTCAAGAACGCCGTAGTATCCAATATGACTCCCGATAATCTTTGCGGACGCTTAGAGGGCTTCTTCGACAGAGTCCTCGTGGACGCTCCCTGCTCCGGCGAGGGTATGTTCCGCAAGGATAAGGAGGCTATATTTGAGTGGTCGGTCGAGCACAGCCTCGCCTGCTCAGAGAGGCAGAGGGCGATCCTCGACAGCGCCGCGGCGGCGGTAAAGCCGGGCGGTTACATGGTCTACTCCACCTGTACCTTCTCTGAGGACGAAAACGAGGGTACGGTCAGGCACTTTTTATCTCAGCATCCCGAGTTTGAGCTTGTCGATACGGGCTGCAGGTTCGGCGTTCCGACTATGGACAAGGCTCTGAGGATATATCCCTTCAACGGCGGCGAGGGTCATTTTGTCGCCAAGTTCAAAAAGCTCAGGGGCAAGCCCTATAAGGGCGCTATGTACACCTATATCGAGCCCGACGCCGATGAGCGCCGGATGATAGATGAGTTCATCACCGATATCCTTCGCAACCCGAGCTTCCGCCATATCCACGTGATAGACGACCGTATACTCGACCTGCCCGACACCGAGCTGCTGCCCGATCTTGACGGCATGAATATACTGCGCGCCGGCGTCAAGCTGGGCGACTTTAAGAAAAACCGTATCGAGCCTCACCATAATCTCGCTACCTCGCTGACACCGTATGAGTTCAAGCGCAGGCTGATACTCAGCTACGAGGAGAACCTCACTGCCCGCTACATCAGCGGCGAGGAGCTGGAGGTAGACACATGGATCAACGGCTGGGGCGTAGCCGTGGTCAACGGCGTCACACTCGGCTTAGGCAAGGCTGTGAACGGACACCTTAAGAACAAATACCCGAAAGGACTGCGTACTCTCGCATGGAAAGACTTACAGATAGAGGGTTTATAAGAGAGCTTCTTGAGCGCCACGGCTTTACGTTCTCTAAGTCGCTGGGACAGAATTTTCTGATAAATCCGTCGGTATGCCCCCGCATGGCTGAGGCGGCTGTACAGGGAGACAACGTCGGCGTACTGGAGATAGGCCCCGGCATAGGCGTGCTGACCAACGAGCTTTTGAAGCGTGCGTCTAAAGTTGTCGCGGTGGAGCTTGATAAGCGGCTGCTGCCCGTGCTCGACGAGACTCTCTCGGAGTATGACAACCTCAAGGTGATCAACGCCGATGTCATGAAGCTCGATCTGCATAGGCTGATAGAGGATGAGTTCGGCTCTATGGAGGTAGCTGTATGCGCCAACCTGCCGTATTACATCACCTCGCCGATTATCATGAAGCTGCTTGAGGACAGGCTGCCCGTCAGCTCGATCACCGTGATGGTGCAGAAGGAGGCGGCTGTCAGACTTTGCGCCGAGCCCGGCTCTCGAGACAGCTCCGCCATAACCGCAGCAGTCAGATATTACTGCGACCCCGAGCTGCTGTTCCATGTATCGGCAGGCTCGTTCATGCCCGCTCCAAAGGTGGATTCGGCTGTCATCAGACTGGGCCTCAGAGAGCCGTCTGTTCACCCGAGAGATGAAGCGCTGTTATTCAGAGTTATACGCGGAGCCTTCGCTCAAAGACGAAAAACCGTGCTTAATTCGCTTTCTTCGTCACTTTCTCTTGACAAGGGAGAGCTGAGTGATATATTATGTAAAGCAGGAGTAGATCCGGGCGCGCGCGCCGAGAGGCTCACGCTGCAAAACTTTTCGGATATTTCCGACGCCGTTTATGAATGGAGTAAATGATGGGAAAGAAGAATTTTACCGCTCTGATTATTTTTATCGCCCTGCTCGCCGTCAGCATACTGCTGATGGGCGTATCACTTCTGCTGTCTGAGAGAGCGTTCGCACGCGTATCGAGCTATATCGCTATCGCCTGCGTCGTTATCACTCTTATCGGAGTCGTGTTCGTCATCGTCAGAAATATCAGGAACAAGGACAAGGATGAGTTTGACGAGCTCGAGGAGAATATCGAGCGAAAGCTGTCCGAGGATAAAGAGTAAAATAATTCTGCAACAGAATAATAAAAAGCACCTTTTGTCGCTGATCGTATGGTCGGCGACTTTTTGTTTTCATATTTATACTAATCCTTAATAAAAACCTTTATCATCTATTGCGCTATATTTCGTATAGCTTTGTTGGGCTCCTTGACAGGCGCCAGCCTGTCTGCGTCTCC
>CACYSI010000005.1:0-42043 GCA_902776975.1 uncultured Ruminococcus sp. | reverse complement strand
TGGGCTCCTTGACAGGCGCCAGCCTGTCTGCGTCTCCCGTCGCGCTATCCGAAATATATCACTAATATCTGATTAAATCTTTTTATCAAGGATTAGTATTATTTCTGAAACAGTAAGTAATAATCCCGCAGGCTTAACCATATACTTTATCAGCAAGCATAAGGAGCGAGAAATATGGAATATAATCTTGAAAAGAAATGTATCGGACAGCTCACGAGCGCGCTCGATACGGCGGCGGAGCAGCCGGTGGATATCGAGCTGACCCTGCCCGACTACTGCCCCGATATCGAGCGTATACTGTGCTGCAAGCTCATCCCGAAGGTGTATATGTCGGGTATCGGCGCGGATCGTCTGAATATCGAGGGCGGCTCATGCGTTAGGGTGATGTATGTCGACGGCGACCGGGGCTGTATACGCTCGTATGAGTATACTCAGCCGTTCTCCGAGAGCATACCCGTAGGGGAGCTCCCGTCCGACTGCGCCGTGATCACCGACTTAAAGCCCGAGTATATCAACTGCAGGGCGCTCAGCCCGCGCAAGCTGAGTCTGCACGGAGCCTTCTCTCTGCGCGTCAAGGTCTGCGTCAAGAGCGATCTGTGCTATTGTTCCGACTCTTCCGACAACGACCTGCAGATCAGGAGAGAGTGTATGGAGGTATCCGACCTCAGCGGACTGTGTACCGAGAGCTTTACCGTTCAGGAGGAGATACCCGCGGGGGCAAAGACCGATATCAGCTCGGTACTGTCACACCGTCTCAGCGCTAAGATAACCGAGCTCAAGGCTATGCACGGCAAGATCATGCTCAGCGCTGAGCTGAAGCTCGAGCTGATGTATCTGAGCGATATCGAGAGCTGCAAGACCGAGTGTATGTCATACAGTCTGCCTGTATCGAGAGTCATAGACTGCGACGGCGCTGATGAGAGCTCGGTCATAGACGGCAGGCTCGATGTGATGAGCGATGAGCTGCGGCTCGGAGGCGACGCGCTCGACGGCTCCGCTCTGCTGAGTCTCGAGGCTAAGCTGTGCTTCTCGGCTGTGTGCTATAACGAGAGGGAGATAGGGATCATCCTCGACGCTTTCTCGACCGACCGCGAGGCTGAGACAAGGCTGGCGCCGTTCTCGTGCGTATGCTCCGTGCTCACTAAGAGCTTCAGCGATATAGGCAAGGCAGCCATATCGGTGGACAACAGTATCTCCGAGATAATCGACCTGCACTGTGAGAGGCTCACCGTGACTCCTACCGCTGTTGAAGGCGGCGCCGTGCTCGAGGTGCGCCTGCGTGTGAGTATGATGTACCGTGACACCGACGGCGAGCTGCGCTGTGTTGAGCGCGACGCAGAGTTCAGCTTCAAGCCCGACACCGGGGGCAGAGAGTGCGTAGAGTCCGTGCAGGCGGGCTTGGACAGCCTGAGCTACCGCATGACCGACTCGACGTCAGTAGAGCTCAGGGCGGAGCTGTGCTTCAGACTTACGCTCAGCTCACGCAGGAGCTGTGCCGCGCTGACCTCGGTACGAGCTGATGACGACGCGCCCGCGCGCCGCGCCGAGGGCTCGCTGATACTTTACTACACCGACAGCGGCGACAACGTGTGGGATATCTCTAAGCGGTTTTGCTCCCGTCCCGAGGATATCATCGCCGAGAACGACATCGACGGCGACACCGTAGAGGGAGGCGTCATGCTTTTGATACCAACCGCGTGATACCATCACCGATGACAGTTATTCATATACAGTATACAGGCTGAGCGGTATCGACTTCAGCCGCAGATTCACGGAGGACTTAATGGAAGAGAGAAGCATATATAAGGATATCGAGAGCCGTACCGGCGGAGATATTTACATAGGGGTGGTAGGGCCTGTCAGGACGGGCAAATCCACCTTTATAAAGCGTTTTATGGAGACCCTGGTGCTGCCTAATATAGCCGATGAAAATCTCAGAGAGCGGGCTACAGACGAGCTGCCTCAGAGCGCGGCGGGCAGGACCATCATGACCACCGAGCCTAAGTTCGTGCCCGAAAACGCCGTCGGCATAACCCTCGACGGCAACGCTCACCTCAGGGTGCGTATGATAGACTGTGTGGGATATATCGTAGAGTCCGCCATGGGCTATATCGAAGAGGATGGCGAGCGTATGGTGCGCACACCGTGGAGCGACGACGAGATGCCTTTTCGCAAGGCTGCGGAGCTCGGCACCAAGAAGGTCATCACAGACCACGGCACCATAGGTATCATGATAACTACCGACGGCTCTATCGGCGATATATCCCGCGAGGATTACGTCAGGGCGGAGGAGAGGGTAGCGGCTGAGCTGTCCGCCGCGGGCAAGCCCTATGTCATCCTGCTCAACACCGTAGCTCCCGAGAGCTCGTCATCTGTTGCTCTGGCGGCAGAGCTGAGCCGCAGATACGGCGCTCCTGCCATACCCGTAGACTGCGCCGATATGGACGAGAACACCGTCAAGGGCATACTCGCGTCACTGTTGTTCGAGTTCCCCGTAAGGGAGATACACGTCGATATCCCCGACTGGCTCAACGGTCTCGATAAGGACAACTGGCTCAGGGCGTCGGTATACGGAGCCATCAGGGACAAAGCCCGCGATATATCGAGGATACGCGAGGTTCAGGACGTCTCGTCAGCTCTCGCCGACAACGAGTATATCAGCTCGGCTGAGCTCAGCTCTATGGATCTGGGCACAGGCAGAGCCGATATGACGGTTACGCTCAGCCCCGAGCTGTTCTACAGCATACTCAGCGAGAAGAGCGGCATAGAGATACACAGTGAGCGTGAGCTTATGGAGAGGATGTGCGAGCTCTCTGACGCCAAGAGCCGTTATGACCGCATAGGCGCCGCGTATGAAGATGTGCTCGAAAAAGGCTACGGTATCGTGATGCCCACTATGGAGGAGCTCAGCCTTGAAGAGCCCGAGATAGTGCGCCAGGGCGGCAAGTACGGCATCCGACTCAAGGCGTCGGCGCCCAGCATACACATGATGCGCGTGTGTACCAACGCCGAGGTCACGCCCATAGTCGGCTCGGAGCAGCAGAGCGAGGAGCTTGTGTCGTATCTGCTCAGAGAGTTTGAGGAGAGCCCCGCCAAGATATGGGACAGCAATATCTTCGGCAAGTCTGTCAGCGACCTTGTAAACGAGGGACTGCACAACAAGCTGTACCGTATGCCCGAAAAGGCACGGCTCAAGATAGGGGAGACGGTAGAGAAGATAATCAACGACGGCTGTAACGGGCTGATATGTATCATACTGTGATCTACGGGAGCGGTTTTGAGCCGCTCCCTTTTTAGTTAGGAGTTAGGAATTAGGAATTAGGAGTTTCGGGAAACGCGTGACCGCGTTTTTGAACATAGTTGGTGGTTGGTAGTTGGTGGTTGGTGGTTGGCGGATATTATTGTAGGGTAGGGGCTTGATACGCGCGTCTGATCGAAATAAATCACCTCGGTATCGGCAATAATTGTTATACGATCTTGACAGGCGCCAGCCTGCCTGCGATCTCCGCCTTGCTCTGCGAAATTTTCCGCAAATATCTTGTTTAAGCGTTTTAATTGAAATTAGTATTAATGTGTTTTAATGAAACTTTGTATTAGTGGTTGAAATTGTGTTTTGTTTGTAGTATACTATAAGATAGATTAATATGGGTTGTAAATCAACTGATACCAATATATGACCCTCAATGACAGGAGGATGATCAAGTGGATAACCTCGGTCTGTCCGTCACTATACTGCTGACGGGTTTTTCCGTTGTTTTCGCCGTGCTGTTTGCCCTGATAGGCATTATCAAGCTGTACGGAACGATAATCTACAACATTCAGAACAAAAAGAGTGATAAAAAAGCGTCTCGCAACGCCGACCTGCCAAAGGCGGTACGCGAGCCCGATGACGAGCCCGCCGTCATAGTCGAGGCCGAGCCGGATACGGATGAGGACGAGCTCATCGCCGTGATCTCGGCTGCGGTCTACTCGGTGTATTCATCGTCTGAAGTACGCGTCAAAAGCATCCGCAAGTCGAATCCGCGCGGCAGCGCCTGGCGTAACGCCGGACTTGCCGACAGCGTAAGACCGTTTTAAGGAGGACAGATATGGGTATAATAAACGGATTCCTTGAAGCGCTCAAGGGCTTGTGGCTCGACTCGGGCTTTACTCAGCTCGTGTGGCAGAATTATGTGATGATCGTTGTAGCGTGCTTTTTGCTGTATCTTGCTATCAAGAAGCAGTATGAGCCGCTTTTGCTGCTGCCGATAGCCTTCGGTATGCTGCTCGTAAATCTTTACCCCGCCATCATGGGCGCGCCTTCTACGGAGCTGATAGAGTGCTCCGCGTATGAGGCGGCGCATCAGGGGCAGGTGATAAGCTACGCCACCACCACTCTCGACGGCGTGCAGTATTATAACGTGCCTACCTACGGCGGACTGCTCTACTATCTGTATCAGGGCGTAAAGTTAGGTATTTATCCTCCGCTCATCTTCTTGGGCATCGGCTGTATGACCGACTTCGGCCCGCTCATCGCCAACCCCAAGAGCTTCATCCTCGGAGCGGCGGCTCAGATAGGTATATTCATCACCTTCATCGGAGCCATACTCTTAGGCTTCACTCCCGCTCAGTCGGGCGCTATCGGCATCATCGGCGGCGCCGACGGCCCTACCGCTATCTATGTCACATCCAAGCTCGCCCCCGAGCTGCTCGGCCCCATAGCCGTAGCGGCATACTCGTACATGGCGCTGGTGCCCATCATCCAGCCGCCTATCATGAAGCTGCTCACCACCAAGAAGGAGCGCTCCGTGGTCATGGGTCAGCTCAGACCCGTGTCTAAGCTCGAGAAGATCATCTTCCCGATCATAGTCGTTATCATCTGCGCCATCGTGCTGCCTTCGGCGGCGCCTCTGGTAGGTATGCTGATGCTCGGCAACCTGTTCAAGGAGAGCGGCGTTGTAGAGCGTATCTCAAAGACAGCTCAGAATGAGCTTATGAATATCATCACCATCTTCCTCGGAGTCACTGTCGGCGCTACCGCTACGGGTACCGTGTTCCTCAAGCTCGAGACTCTCGGCATAGTCGGACTCGGTCTGCTCGCCTTCTGTATGGGCACAGCCTGCGGCGTACTGTTCGGCAAGCTGATGTATAAGTTCTCGGGCGGCAAGATCAATCCTCTTATCGGCTCGGCGGGCGTATCCGCTGTTCCCATGGCGGCGCGAGTAGCCAACAAGGTCGGTCAGGAGGAGGATCCCGGCAACTTCCTGCTCATGCACGCCATGGGCCCCAATGTAGCGGGCGTTATCGGCTCTGCCGTAGCGGCGGGCGTACTGCTCAGCGTGCTGGGATGATTTACTGATTATTCGGCAAGCGTTTTCGGTTTCGGAGACGCTTGTTTCTTTTTTTAGCTAAAGTTTACAAAATATTCCGATAAATAATTCTGATGCAGAATAATAATATCGAAAGCTGATATATAATATAGAATGATTAATTCTGATTTCTGTTATAGTGTTAATCGGAAATCGGTAAAAGTACGGGAAGTCCCGTTTATCCGAGCGGAGGTATTTATGACTAAACAAATCACGATCGGCGATCTGTTCAAGATGTTCTTGAGTCACATCAAGCTGATCATTATCATAACACTGTTGGGTGTAGTTATATCTTTTGTGTATGTCAGCTACATGGTGACGCCGACCTATACCACCAGCGCGCTGATACTTGTACAGAACGGCAATACCCTTGAGTCTGATCTGGGCAGCACTACATCTTCGGCGTCGGGAGAAAAGGTAAATATCAACGATATCAACTCTTCGGTCATGCTGGCTAACACCTGCTCGACGCTGTTTACCGTTGATCCTACCATGAAGAGCATCATCAGCGGCGCGAACGTCAGCATCAGCGTCATCGAGGACTCGTATTTTCTGCGTATAACCTCATCATCTTCGGATCCTCATACTGCCGCTAACATAGCTAACCTTGTCGCCAATACCGCTCCCGAGGTATTCAAAAAGTATTTCGGCGACGGCGGTAAGGTCGATACGGTAGATGTAGCGGCGGTGCCGTCTTCTCCTTCTTCACCCAATAAGACTAAATTCGTCCTTATAGGCTTTTTGGTCGGACTGGTGCTGTCTCTGGTGATATCTTTCCTGCTTGAGATAGTTGATACGACCATCAAGTCCGACGACGATCTGTATAAGCAGTATAATATACCTGTATTTGCTGAGATAGTTGACCTTGATCAGGAAGGCGGTAGTAAGAAGAGATGAAGCTCATAAAAAAGAACACTAAGAACAAAGTCAAAGCTAATACCGATAAGGCGAGAAATGTGATCTCCAATGATTCAAAATTCGCTATAGTCGAGGGCTATAAAATTGCCAGAACCAACCTGATGTTCTCGCTTACCGCTAACCAGAGCAACTGTGTCGCCGTCACATCATGGTCAAAGGGCGAGGGCAAGAGTACCGCTACGGTCAATCTGGCTATCTCCCTGGCTAAGATGGGCAAGAGGGTCCTGCTGATAGATACCGACCTGCGCCGTCCCAATCTGCATAATCTGCTAAAGCTCAAAAACGAGACGGGACTGTCCGATGTCTTAGGTCAGTTCACGGATTTTTATCAGTCTGTACACAGGGACGTTATCTCTTTTCTCGATGTACTCACCTCGGGAGCCATACCGCCCAACCCTTCAGAGCTGCTCGGCTCGTCTATATTTGAAGAGTTCATAAACAAGGCAAAGCAGGAGTATGAATATGTTATCATGGATACGCCTCCTCTCGGCGTAGTTGCCGATACTCTGCTCTTGAAGAACTATGTAGCGGGTTATGTTTTTGTAGTCAGAGAGCGAGTCACCACCCACGGTGATATCGAGAGCGCCCTGCAGAGCATCAAGATCGCCGATACAAAGATCATCGGGTTCCTCAAGGTAGGATGCGATATCAAGTCCAAAAAGGGTTATAACAAGTACGGTTACAAATACGGCTACGGCTATTGAGCTTTTGCTCCTCCGCGACCATTCGCGGGGGAGTTTTTATTTAAAACAGTCATAGCGAGGGGCGCAAAGGAAAAGGTAGAGATTGCCGCGTCGGAACCTTGTTCCTCCTCGCAATGACGATCTGAAATGCGCCCCGCGGCAATCTCAACCGATTAAAATGAGATCGAATATCCCGCTGATTATAAAGGTGAAGTTTTTTTGATTGTTACCGGAAAAGCGCGATTCGGCTGCAAATTGACCATATATGAGGTCGGGCAGGCGGCTTTATACTATATATTCTACAAAGTTTGCAGGATTTGTATAAAAATGTTGCAAAAGTGTCCGCTTTGGTATATTATAATTAGGTGGCAAATGGATTTTTTGCAATTTAGACCCCGATTTCCGTTAAAATACATTGTGTTTTTCACGGATATCGGTATTAAGATAAGGATTGGTGAACTATGCAGTATAAAGATTATTCTAAAGAACAGCTTTTTGAAGAGCTCGGTACTCTTAAAAACAGCTTTGAAGAGATCAAGGCGATGGGCCTTAAGCTCAATATGGCTCGCGGTGTGCCCAGCCCCGATCAGCTCAAGCTCTCGCTCCCCATGCTCGATATACTCTACAGAGAGGCTGACTGCACCGCCGAGGACGGTACCGACTGCCGCAACTACGGCGTGATGGACGGTATCCCCGAGTGCAAGCGCCTGATGGCTGATCTCATGGGCGTTACTCCCGATATGGTCATGATCGGCGGCAACTCTTCGCTCAATATGATGTTCGACACTATCTCCTGCTTCATGAACAAGCCGGCGGAGCCCGGTACTCCCCCTTGGGGACTTGTGCCCGAGCGTAAGTTCCTGTGTCCCGTGCCCGGTTATGACCGTCACTTCGGCGTGACCGGATACTTCGACTTTGAGATGATACCCGTGCCGATGGACGAGAACGGCCCCGTTATGGATGTTGTTGAGGAGCTCGTCAAGGATCCCTCCGTCAAGGGTATGTGGTGCGTGCCCAAGTACTCCAACCCCTCCGGTATCACATATTCCGACGAGGTAGTCAGACGCATAGCGGCGCTCAAGCCAGCGGCTAAGGACTTCCGCCTGATGTGGGACAACGCCTATTGCATCCACGATCTTGTCGAGGACGGCGACAGCCTGCTCAATATCTTTGAAGAGTGCGAGAAGACCGGCAACATAGATATGCCCATCGAGTTCTGCTCCACCTCCAAGATCACCTTCCCCGGCTCGGGCGTAGCGGCTATGGCGGCGTCCGAGAACAACATGAAGGTCATCAAGAACAAGTATAAGTATCAGACTATCGGCTACGATAAGCTCAATATGCTACGCCATGTGCGCTTCTTCGGCGATATCGACGGCATGAAGGAGCATATGAAGAAGCACGCCGCCGTGCTCAAGCCCCGCTTTGACATCGTCACCGATAAGCTGGGCGAGAAGCTCGAGGACTACGGCATCGTATGGTATAACCATCCCCGCGGGGGATACTTTGTCAGCGTAAACGTCATGGACGGCACCGCTAAGCGCGTAGTAGAGCTGTGCAAGGAGGCGGGCGTCAACCTCACCGGCGCCGGCGCTACCTATCCTTTAGGCAACGACCCGTACGACAGCAACATCCGCATAGCGCCGTCCTTCCCGAGCCTCGAAGACCTCGATAAGGCTATGGACGTCTTCTGTATCTGCGCGCGTCTCGCCGCGGTAGAGAAGCTCACGGCATAATGTGTTTGTCGGATTTATAAAGCGATTTTGTTTACAGGCGGTTATATTTCTCGATCGGAAATATAACCGCTTATTATTCTGTGACGGAAAAATAAAACTTCTATAATTCTAATTGAGAACTATAAATATTTTGTAATATTGTGATTGTTTATTGACTTTTCACATTTAAGTCTGTATAATTAATCTGTTATTGTGGATTTTTATATTGGTGTTTCAGCGTCTTCGGCGTTTACGGTCCGCCTTTATATGCCGACGCGCTGTTATCATGGGTATAAATCTCCCGACAGAAGAACAGAAAAACATGGAGGTCCAAGGCATGAAAAGAATTTCTAAGCCTGTATTCTTCATTGTCGCTATCCTCATCATATGCTTTGCAGTCACGGCTACCGTGGGCGTAAAGTACTATGAGGGAGATATCCAGAAGACCGCTATCAAGGGTCTTAGCGACATCAGATGGGGAATTGACATCCGCGGCGGCGTTGAGGCTACCTTTAAGCCCGCAGAAGATATCGACGCTACGGATGAGCAGCTTGACTCTGCAAAATCTATCATTGAAACCCGTATGGTCTCTAACGGTATCACCGACTATGAGATCTATTCCGACTACGGCAACGACCGCATCATCGTGCGTTTTCCGTGGAAAGAGGACGACACCGAGTTTGACCCCGTAGCGGCGGTCGACGAGCTGGCTGCTACAGCCAACCTTACCTTCCGCAATCCCTCGGGCGAGACCGTCATGGACGGATCGTCTGTAGAGAGCGCGAGAGTCGGCGTCGATACATCAAACAACAGCTCCGGCGAGTATCTTGTCCTGCTCGAACTCACCTCTGAGGGAGCCAAGACCTTTGCCGATATCACACAGCAGTATCTCAACCAGCAGATCTCTATCTACATGGATGATACGATGCTCTCCAGCCCCACCGTGCAGGCTGTCATCACAGACGGCAGCGCTCAGATCTCGGGTAACTTTGACGCCGAGAGCGCTACAAAGCTCGCTAACCAGATCAACGGCGGCGCGCTTCCGTTCTCTCTTGAGGCTTCATCCTACAGCGGTATCAGCCCCACACTGGGTCAGAACTCTCTGACAGCTATGGGCTACGCCGCAATCATCGCCTTCGCTCTGATCGCGATCTTTATGATCTTCCGCTATCGCGTGCCCGGCTTTGTCGCCGTTATCGCGCTTGTCGGTCAGATGGCTCTGTCCATAGCGGCGGTCACACGTTACTTCGGCGTATTCAACTCTTTCACCATGACCCTGCCCGGTATCGCCGGTCTTATCCTCTCGGTAGGTATGGGTGTTGACGCTAACATCATCACCGCCGAGCGTATCAAAGAAGAGTTCAGGAGCGGCAAGACTCTTGACAGCGCTATCGAAAACGGTACCAAGAACTCACTTACCGCTATCATCGACGGTAACATGACTATCGTTATCGTATCTGTCATCCTGCTGCTTGTATTCGGTCCGTCAAACATCCTTTCATGGATCTTCGGCGAGTCCACCACAGGTACCATCTACGCGTTCGGTTATACACTGCTCATGGGTGTTATCTCCAACTTCATCATGGGCGTATGGCTCTCCCGCGTAATGCTCAAGAGCATCTCCGGCGTGAATTTCCTGCGTAAAAAATGGCTGTTTGGAGGTGTTGGAGAATGAAAAAGGACTTAAACTTCATCGGTAAGAGCAAGATATTCTTCGGCATATCCCTCGCTATTATCGTTATCGGTCTCATCTGCAACATCATCTTCGGCGCTACCCTCGACATCCAGTTCAAGGGCGGTACCATCGCTAACTACGGCTTTGTGGGCGATATAGATCAGGAGGCGCTCAAGGACGCTATCCAGACCGCGACTCCCGAGCATCAGGTATCCTTCACCATCACACAGGATATCATGAACAACACCGAAGACGCTCAGGCTTACACTGTTTCGATCCAGTTCTCAGGCAACGAGAGCATCTCGAGCGACGTCCTCAGCGGCATCACAGATACTCTGACCGAGAAGTTCCCCGATAACAACTTCACCTATCAGGAGACCTCTTCTGTAGAGGCTGCCATGGGTGTCAAGTTCCTGCTCAAGTGTCTGACAGCGGTAGCTATCGCTTCGGTACTCATGGTCATCTATGTTACCATCCGATTCAAGCGCATCGGCGGTCTGTCCGCGGGCGTTATGGCTCTGGTAGCTCTGTTCCATGATGTGGCTATGATCTACTTCATGTATGTCATCTTCCGTATGCCTATCGACTCCAGCTTCATCGCTGTTGTACTGATGATCATCGGTTACTCCCTCAACGATACCATCGTTATCTACGACCGTGTCCGTGAGGAGCGCCGTCTGGCAGGACCCAGAGCCGACATCGCCGATGTATTCAATCACAGCGCGTCCGCTGTTATGGGTCGTACTATCGCGACATCCATCACCACGCTCGTCGCTATCGGCACGGTCTATGTAGTAGCTGCCATATTCAACCTCACCTCGGTACAGGCTTTCGCTCTGCCGATGATGATCGGTATCGTGTCCGGCTGCTACTCCTCGCTGTGTATCGCGGGTCCTCTGTGGGTACTGTGGAACAAGCGCGGCAAGAAGAACGCCGAAGCCGCTCCCCAGAAGGCTTGATCACGATATAGAACTTAATATCACGCTTTTCGGGCGCCGCTTTAATGAGCGGCGCCTTCAGCGTGTCGAAAAAGTACAACAGATAGGAGCAGTACGTCTTTACTCCTCCCTCTGACGAGGGAGGTGCCGAGCGATTAAGCGAGGCGGAGGGAGAGATAACGAAGCTATACAATAACACGCCGATTATTGACTCAAGCCGCATTATAAGTATCATTACTCACTGTATTGAGTCAGGTGTTTTCTTTGCATTATAAAGCTGCGTTATCTCTCCCCCGCCGATTTAGCCATCCAGTCTCTGTCATAGCCACATTCGGCTGCCCCCTCGTCAGAGGGGGCAGAATAGGTTTTTCTACAGTCTGAGGCGCCGCTTTAATGAGCGGCGCCTTTTTCGTCGCGATTACAATGGTTGATCGGTTGAGATTGCCACGTCGCTTTGCTCCTCGCAATGACGATCGGTATATCAGAAGATATTGCCCCAGCTCAGGCGCTTTGACTCGCGCATGGTCAGTATCTCGCGCTTGGCTCGCGCGGATGTGGCGAGGAACTCTTCTGTATCGCCTGTCTGCGCGTAGCGGCAGAGCATGGCGAGGTCGCTGCTGATGTTATCCGCTCCGCCGTGATTCATAAACATATTCAGCACGCCTCTCTCGCTTCTGAATCGGTGGTCGAGCCGCCTTACCACTGACTCCGCGTCCTTTATGAGACTGTGTTCCATTTTGTCGTCGGCGTCATCCAGCATCCCGGCGTATACATCCGCGTTGCTTGTGACAAAGATATATTCAAAGCCTCCGCAGATCAGCGACAGGGCTATCATGACTACTGCTATCCATCCCCGCTTCATGCCATAGCCTCCTTTGTTGCGGCGCCGCTCAGCGAGTCGAGCTCATCGCGCAGATCGCGGCTTTTGATACCGTCCTCCGATACCTCTCCTTTACTGAGCACGCTAAGAGTGCCGTTAGGCTCGATGATGCCGTACTCTACGCCTTTCTCGTCGGAGATATCCTTGGCTCTGAGCAGCGAGTAGAGGTCTTCGTAGCTTATCCTCAGCCTCCTGAGCTGTGACTCGAGTATCCTGCCGTCTTTTATCACCACTATCGGATGTCCGCAGATGATCGAGCGCGCCTTGCGGCTCTTCATCATCACCAGAGATATTATCAGCTCTATGGCTATTATCATCATGATCGGGATCAGCGAGTTGAGCAGCGGTCTGTCGGGGTCCTCCAGCGGCAGAGAGGCGGTCTGCGAGATGATGAAGGTTATCACAAGCTCCGAGGTCTGCATATCGCTGACCTGACGTTTGCCCATGATCCTTATCGCCGCCGTTACTATCACATATATCAGCACGGTTCGTATGATTATTGTCAGCATAAAATCACCTGTAAATATGTTGCCGAAAATCACTGAAAATATGTATGCAAAATATGCGTTTAAGAATGCATATTTCTAATAAAGGATTATAAATATAGTATATTAGAGTATAATACTTATATATATGCTCAAAGCGTACGGCGGCTGTTCGTCAGCGCTTTTATCGCGGCAAAAAACTTATGTGAATATATAAAAACAGGATCATTTCCGGAAAGAAGGTCAGCTATGAATTCAAGCCCTTACTATGTGACTCTAAAAAGACTTATCGACGAGATAGGTTTGACAGAATACTATATGCCTGTTGATCCGGAGGAGGTCCATATCACTAAGACCGACGTCGATCGACCCGGTCTGGAGCTGGTAGGATATCTCAGATACTTTGACAGCAACTATCTGATAGCCTTCGGACGTACCGAGATGTCTTTCCTTGAGTCTGAGAGCGAAGAGAAGCAGATCGAGCATCTCGAGCCCATCATCAGCCAGAAGCCGCCGGCGCTGGTAGTAGCGCGCGATATAGAGCCTCTGCCGTCCATGCTCTCTCTCGCTAAGAAGTATATGGTCCCGATAGTGACGTCTTCGGAGAGCACATCCGCTCTCGACGCTTCTATCGTATCTTTCCTTAATGTCGAGCTTGCTCCCCGTATCACCCGCCACGGCGTTTTGGTGGAGGTGTACGGCGAGGGTTGTCTGCTCATAGGCGACAGCGGCGTAGGTAAATCCGAGACCGCTATCGAGCTGATAAAGCGCGGTCATCGTTTGATCGCGGACGACGCCGTAGAGATCAAGCGTGTGTCCAAAAAATCGCTGGTAGGCTCATCTCCCGAGAATATCCGTCACTTCATCGAGCTCAGAGGTATCGGCATCATCAACGCTCGCCGTATATTCGGTATCGGCGCGGTCAAGGTCTCTGAGAAGATCGACCTCGTCATCAACCTCGAGCTGTGGAACTCCAAGAAGGTCTATGACCGTATGGGCATGGATAACGAGTACATGGAGATACTCGGACTTGAGATCCCCGTAGTGACAATCCCCGTCAAGCCCGGTCGTAACCTCGCTGTCATCATCGAGGTCGCCGCCATGAATCACCGTCAGAAGAAGATGGGCTACAACGGCGCTCAGGAGCTGCTGCAGAACCTCGGTATGGATATCAGCCCCGAGGATATCGGCAAGAAAAAGATCGACACCAACTGGTAAAACAGTATTACTAATCATTGATTTATCTTTCTGGAGAGTTTATGACAAGACTGATCGATTTGTTGGATAACGAACATATCAAATATACTTTGGATGAGCCGATGAGCGCTCATACCACCTTCAAGATCGGCGGCAACGCGGATCTGTTCATCACAGTTGATTCTGTATCAGAATTAAAATCAGCGATCAACGCCTGCAAATCAAGCGATATACCGTACATGATCCTCGGCAACGGCTCTAACCTGCTGATATCCGACAGAGGTATTGAGGGCGCTGTGATAACGCTTGACGGCGAGTTCAAGGATATCTCGACTGACGGTGATATCATCACCGCGGGAGCGGGAGCTAAGCTGAGCAGGCTGTGCACCGCGGCTCTCGACCGCTCGCTTTCGGGGCTGGAGTTTGCGTACGGTATCCCCGGCACTGTCGGCGGCGCTGTGTATATGAACGCCGGCGCCTACGGCGGCGAGACCAAGGATGTTCTGACGAGCGTTACCGCTCTTACTCAGACAGGCGAGGTCAAAGAGTACGGCGCTGATGAGCTTTGCATGGGTTATCGTACCAGTGTTTTTAAGACGAACGGAAACATAATTCTATTTGCGAAATATAAATTACATAATGACGATAAAGCAGCTGTCAAGGCGCGGATGGATGACTTTATGAACCGCCGCAAGACCAAACAGCCGCTCGAGTATCCGTCGGCAGGTTCGGTTTTCAAGCGTCCCGAGGGAGCCTTCGCCGGTACTCTGATCGAACAGTGCGGGCTCAAGGGCAAGACCGTGGGCGGCGCTCAGGTCAGCGAGAAGCACGCCGGCTTCATCATCAATATCGGCGGCGCGACCTGCGACGATGTGATGGATCTCGTCAAGCTGGTACAGGACACGGTCAAGACTCAGACAGGATATACACTTGAACGCGAGATAATAAGAACGGGCAGGTGAGTTTATGGAATTTGTTATTTTGACAGGACTATCGGGCGCGGGCAAGACCAATGCCCTGCACGCCATGGAGGATATCGGCTACTACTGCGTAGATAACCTGCCTCCTTTGCTGCTTGAGACCTTTTACGATCTGTGCGACAACTCTGCCGATAACCGTATGAAAAAGGTAGCAGTGGTCGCGGATACACGCTCGGGCGAGATGTTCGCCGAGATAGCCGACGTAATCACTAAGGCTCGCCAAAGCGGCAAGAACTTTAAGATACTGTTCATCGACGCTAAGCCCGCTACTATCCTTGTGCGTTTTAAGGAGACACGACGCAAGCATCCGCTGATAGGCGAGATCACGTCCGGCTCGGTAGAAGACGCGGTAGAGCTCGAGTTTGAGCTTATGAAGGGCGTCAAGGCTATGGCTGACTATGTCATAGACACGACTCATATGAATCCTAAAGAGCTGCATGAGCGCGTGACGTCGCTGTTCACATCCGACGCGGGCGACTCACTGCTGGTCACCTGTATGTCTTTCGGCTACAAGTACGGTATCCCTGCCGAGGCAGACTTTGTGTTTGACGTACGCTGTCTGCCTAATCCCTTTTACATCAAGGAGCTTAAGCAGCTGACGGGTCTGGATGAGCCTGTAAGGGATTATATTCTCAGCTTTGATGTCACGGATGAATTTATGGATAAGCTGTATGAGTACCTTGACTACACGCTCTCGCTGTACAGGGACGAGGGCAAGTGCGAGGTGGTCATCGGTATAGGCTGTACCGGCGGCAAGCATCGCTCCGTGACCGTTGCAAGGCTGCTCAACGCGCATTTTGCCGACAAGGGCATCAAGTCGGCTATACACCACAGAGATATCTGGAAAGCTTAGTTCCAAATAGTATTCAGGAGTAGGAGTAAGAAATTAGAAGTCGGGTTTTATCGAATTTATTACTGCGTTTACTGTGGAAGATAAGTGTTGCAAATAGTTTAAATTCCTCATTCCTAATTCCTCATTCCTAATTAATGTAATGTCTTTTTCAACAGAAACAAAGCGTGAGATATGCCGCAAGCTGTCTACGCGGCTGCCGCTGCAATACAGCGAGCTGTACGCCATGCTGCTTCTCGGGCGGGAGTTCAGACCCGACAGCATAGTCTTCAAGACAGAGAACGAGCATACCTTCTCGCATTTCATATTTTTGGCGGATAAGCTGTTCAAGGCTAAGTGCGAGGTCGTCGCTCCCATGAAGGGTGAGAGCGGGCGCAACCGCACCTATACCGTAACGGTCAAGTCCCCCGACAAATGCCGCAGGATATTTGAGTATTACGGTCATGACGAGCGGGAGATCACCCTGCGCGTCAACCGCGCCAACATCGACGATGAGGAGGAGCAGCGCGCGTTTATCAGAGGAGCTTTCCTCGCGTGCGGCTCTGTCACCGATCCCGATAAGGGCTATCACCTCGAGTTCGCGGTAAGCTACCTCAACCTGTGTATGGATATCTGCCGCATAATAAGAGAGATACAGGACTGTGATATCAACGCCAAGACCCTCTCCAGAGGCGGCGCGTATATCGCCTATATCAAGGACAGCGAGCAGATCACTGACCTGCTGACATACATGGGCGCCGTCAACGCGGCTATGAACGTGATGGGCACCAAGGCGCTCAAGCAGGTTCGCAACACCGCTAACCGTAAGGCGAACTCCGAGATAGCTAATCTGCAAAAGACCGCCTCGGCGTCCGCGAGACAGATCAGGGCGATCAATAAGCTCAAAAAGGACGGCAGATATAATCTCCTCCCGGACGAGCTGAAAGCTCTCGCTCAGCTCAGATATGACTATCCCGAGCTGTCGCTCAGAGATCTTGGCGCGAGGCTCGATCCGCCTATATCCCGCAGCGGAGTCAATCACCGACTCGAAAAAATCATCAATATGGCAGAAGAGGATGACCATGAGCAAGATAAATGAAAACATGGATTTTGAACAGGCTTTCGGCGCTCTGCAGCAGGCTGTAGAGGCGCTCGAGAATCCGTCTTTGAAGTTAGAAGAGCATATCGAGCTGTACGAGAAGGCATGCGAGCTCGCGCTTTTGTGCCGCAAGAAGCTCGACAGCGCCAAGCTGCGTATAACCGATATAAACGAGCGTATAGCTCAGGCTGAGAACGAAGAGGTTTGATATGAAAGATTATACAGCGGTCATCGAGGCCGCTCTCGAAAGATACATCCCCAAGGGAGAGTATAAGGAGCATAAGCTCATTGATTCAGTAGCCTACTCACTGGGACTTAAAGGCAAGCGTGTACGTCCGTCGC
Source organism: uncultured Ruminococcus sp. (assembly GCA_902776975.1). Taxonomy (GTDB): domain Bacteria; phylum Bacillota; class Clostridia; order Oscillospirales; family Acutalibacteraceae; genus Ruminococcoides. The sequence goes on along the minus strand of CACYSI010000005.1, from coordinate 24,954 downwards.
TTACTTTAGCGTTCGCTGAGCTGTGCGGCGGCAGTGTTGAAGAGGCTTTGCCTTTTGCCTGCGCTGTTGAGATGGTACATACCTACTCTCTGATACACGATGATCTGCCGTGCATGGACGACGATGACTATCGTCGCGGCAAGCCGTCTAACCACAAGGTTTACGGTGAGAATACCGCGGTTTTAGCGGGCGACGCTCTGCAAAGCATGGCGTATGCCGCTATGCTGTCGGATGAGGCGATAGCCGCGGCGGGCGCCGACAGAGCCGCTCGCGCCGCTTGTGTGCTGGCGCAGAAGTCCGGACTTTTGGGCATGGTCGGAGGTCAGGATATAGATCTCAGCATCGAGCACAAGAGCGTAGGTATAGATACCGTTAGGCTCATGGAGGAGAAAAAGACCGCTAACCTGATCGAAGCCGCCTGTATGATGGGCTGCATAGCCGCGGGCGCTGATGACGCCAGGGTCAAAGCCGCCGAGCGCTATGCTCACGGTATCGGGCTGGCGTTCCAGATAGTGGACGATATACTCGATGTGACCTCTACCGCCGAGGAGCTGGGCAAGCCCATAGGCAGCGACGCTGATAACGATAAAAACACCTTTATGTCACTGCTCGGCATGGATCGCTGCCGCGAGTATGTAGATGAGCTTACCGCAGAAGCGGTCGAAGCTCTGAGCGCCTTTGACGGTGATACGACATCGCTCGCGGAGTTCGCTGTTAAGCTGGCTAACAGAAAGAAATAATATCCGGGACTTTATCTACCGGATAATATCAGGTGCGTTATGTCTTATGATATTTTATCTACAATAAAATCTCCCGCGGACTTAAAGTCGCTGAGTGATGAGCAGCTTGAACAGCTTTGCGCCGAGATCCGTGAAAAGCTGATCGACATAGTATCGGTCAACGGCGGACATCTGTCCTCTAATCTCGGCACGGTAGAGCTTACCGTAGCTCTGCACAAGGTGTTTGACTGTCCGCGTGACAGCGTAGTGTTTGATGTCGGGCATCAGAGCTATACCCACAAGATGCTCACGGGACGCTATGACAGGATAGATACTATCCGCCGTGAGGGAGGCCTGTCGGGCTTTCCCAAGCGCTGTGAGAGCGAGTATGACGCTTTTATAGCGGGTCACGCCTCTACCTCTATCTCTGCGGCTCTCGGCATAGCCGAGGCAAAGCTGCTCGAAAACGACGACTCATATACCATAGCCGTTATCGGCGACGGCTCGCTGACGGGCGGCATGGCTTATGAGGGCATGAACAACGCGGGCAGATATAAAAAGAATTTTATAATCATACTCAACGATAACCGTATGTCTATCAGCCGCAACGTGGGCGCTATGGCGAGGTATCTATCGTCTATCCGTATGCAGCCGTGGTACTTGAGGCTCAAGAGCGGTACCGAGCGCGCGCTGAACAAGATACCGTTTTTCGGCAGTCCCGTAGGCACTGTGCTCAAACGCTCCAAGGCTAAGGTCAAGCACGTTATGTACAGGCATACTATATTCGATAAACTGGGGCTGTCATACTACGGCCCTGTAGACGGTCATAACATGGAGGAACTCACCAACGCGCTCAATGCGCTCAAAAAATCCAAGGATCCCGCTCTGCTCCATGTCGTCACTAAAAAAGGCAAGGGCTATAAGTACGCCGAGGATGACTCTACCTCATACCACGGCGTAGGCTCCTTCAATGTTGATACGGGAGAGCCGATCAGCAGTAAGGAGAATTTCTCTTCGGTATTCGGAGGACATCTGTGTTCTCTTGCCGAAAACGACAGCAAGATCTGCGCCGTTACCGCGGCTATGGCGGCGGGCACGGGACTCAAGGATTTCGCGAAGTTATATAGGGACAGATTCTTTGACGTAGGTATCGCCGAAGAGCACGCCGTTACCTTCGCGTCGGGACTTGCCGTCAGCGGTATGCTGCCTGTCTTCGCGGTTTATTCGACCTTCCTGCAGCGCGGATATGATCAGCTGATCCATGACGCCGCCATGCAGGGCGCTCATCTGACTCTCGCTATCGACCGCGCCGGTGTGGTAGGCGAGGACGGCGAGACCCACCAGGGTCTGTTTGATGTGTCTATGCTCAACTCTATCCCCGGATCTGTAGTGTATTCTCCGTGTTATTTTGACGGCTTGCGTAATTCGCTTACCGCCGCGATATATACCGCCGACAGTCTTGCCGCGGTAAGATATCCGCGCGGGGGAGAGAGCGACAGACCCGATGGCTATGAGACCGAGAACATCAATTATGATATATGGGGAGATAAAGAGTCAGATACCCTTATCGTAACCTACGGCAGACTGTTCACAGAGGCTGTCAAAGCCCGCGATATCGTCAAAGAAAACGGCAGGGATATCTGTATCCTCAAGCTCTGCCGCATCAAGCCGATCGATCCTGCCGCCGTAGAGTTTGCCAAAGGCTTTAAGCGGATACTCTTCTTTGAAGAGGGTATGCGCAGCGGTTCTGTCGCGGATATCATGCGCGATAAGCTCGATGAGCTCGGCTATGACGGCAGCTTTACCATACGGGCGATAGATAACGTATTTGTACAGCACGCGTCTGTCCAAAGCTCCCTTAAAACACTCGGGCTCGACGCCGATTCTATGGCTGAGGCGGTGAGGTAAGGGTATGAAAAAAAGACTGGATGTACTTCTTGTTGAGAGAGGCTTTTTTGAGAGCCGTGAAAAGGCTAAGGCAGTCATCATGTCCGGCTGTGTATATGTCAACAACCAGAAGGCTGATAAAGCAGGCTCCTCTTATGATGAAAGCGCCGCCGTGGAGGTGCGCGACAATAAGCTCCGATATGTATCGCGCGGCGGATATAAGTTAGAGAAAGCCATGAGCGTTTTTCCCATATCTCTCGACGGTAAGGTCACCATGGATATAGGAGCTTCTACCGGAGGCTTTACCGACTGTATGCTCCAAAACGGCGCCGATAAGGTGTATGCCGTGGATGTGGGTTACGGTCAGCTCGCGTGGAAGCTGCGCAACGATCCCCGTGTAGTCAATCTCGAACGCACCAATATGCGGTATGTAACGCGTGAGCAGGTGCCTGAAAGCATCGACTTTTTCTCGGTAGATGTTGCGTTCATATCCTTAAGGCTGATCCTGCCCGCCGCGAGAGGCGTGTGCGGTGATAACGCCGAGGGCGTGTGCCTTATCAAGCCTCAGTTTGAAGCAGGCAGAGAGCATGTAGGAAAAAACGGCGTAGTCCGTGATAAAAAGATCCACGAGGCAGTCGTAGACGAGATCATAGCCTTCTGCCTCGATAACGGCTTTTCGGTACTGGGACTCGATTATTCACCGATCAAGGGTCCCCAGGGCAATATAGAATATCTTTTGTATATCAGGAGCTCGAATGAGCCTGAAAACCTGCTGACGGTATCCGCGGCAGAGGTAGTACAGGCGTCGCACGATGAGCTCGACTGAGGTGATATGATGAAAATATCGCTGATAGTTAATAAAGACAAAAAACGCGCCGCGGAGGTAGCGTCAGCGGCTGCCGAGCTGCTTCGCTCAATGGGGGCAGAGGTGCTTTCATGCGCCGACTGTCCCGTAGAGGGGACTGCTGTCTCGGATACCGCCGAGAGCATGATCCGCGAGAGCGATATAGCGGTGACCGTAGGCGGCGATGGCACGATAATACATAACGCCAAGTACGCGGCTCTGTACGGCAAGCCGCTTTTGGGTATAAATCTCGGGCGTATCGGCTTTGTAGCCAACATAGAGCCCGAGGAGATAGACGAGCTTAAAAAGCTCTTTGACGGCAGTTACCGTATACAGAGGCGTATGCTGCTTGAGATAACGGTGCGTAAGGACGGCGCGGATCAGAGCTTCACGGCGGTAAATGACGCGATCATACACCGCGACTCGCTCTCCGGTATGGTAGATCTGTCTGTTGAGCTCGGCGGCGAGAGGATAATCTCTTACCGTGCCGACGGTATGCTCTTCGCTACTCCGACAGGCTCTACGGCATACTCGTTCTCTGCCGGCGGCCCCGTAGTCCAGCCCGATATGCGCTGCATACTCCACGCGCCGGTATGTCCCCACGCTCTGTCGTCGAGACAGGTAGTGTTCGGCGAGGATGCGGTGCTCAGCGCCCGGGTGCTCCCGTCATCAGACCTCAAGTGCTATCTGACTGTAGACGGACAGCATCATATCCCCGTATCCTCCGACGATATCATCACGGTGTGTAAGTCACCGCTCGAATTACAGCTTATTATTCTTAAAGAGAAGAATTTTTATACTCTTCTCAGCGAAAAACTCAAGGAAATATAAGGAGACCAAGCAAAATGAAAACAACAAGGCATAACAAAATTCTGGAGCTCATCAACAAGTATCCGATCACAACGCAGGAAGAACTTATCGAGTATCTGCGCGCCGACGGCTATGATGTGACACAGTCTACGGTATCCCGCGATATCAAGCAGCTCAGACTCACCAAGACTCTGCTGCCTGACGGCAAGTACCGTTATCAGGCTTCACCGAGCTCGGATAAGGGAGCGAAAAATAATTTTAAGTCACTCTTCGCTTCTTCTGTTATCTCTATCGAAAGAGCGCTCAATATCGTGGTGATAAAGACCTTCAGCGGCATGGCTCAGGCAGCCTGCGCGGCTTTGGATATGATGTCTTTTGAGATGGTAGTAGGTACTCTCGCCGGCGACGATACGATATTCGTAGTCTGCAAGGATGAGAAAAACGCCGAGTTGTGCGCCGACACTTTTAACGATTATCTTAATTGAAAGTGAAGAGGGCTGAGCGATAGGCGTTTATGCCCCCTTGTATATAGATTCGCCGCCTGTATGCCCACGGCAGGTATGAGCGACGCGACCTTTCAGTTTTACAGTGGGCGGAAAGGTATTGAACCTGTATGCTTACTAACCTTTATATCGAGAATATAGCGGTTATTGAAAAAAGCAATATTGACTTCACTGCCGGTCTCAACGTGCTCACCGGTGAGACGGGAGCGGGTAAGAGCATAGTGATCGACTCGATCAACGCGGTGCTCGGTAAGCGCTCTTCGCGCGGTATCATCCGCTCGGGCGCCGAGTCCGCCTTTGTCAGCGCTGCCTTCGAGGATGTCTCTGAGCTCGTGCTCAAAAAGCTCGGCACAATGGGCTATGAGGCTGAGGACGGCACTCTGATCCTGTCCCGCGAGCTGTCCGTGTCGGGCAAAAACACCTGCCGTATAAACTCTCGTCCCGCTACCGTAGCGGCTCTCAAGGATATCGGCGAGTATCTGATCAACATCCACGGTCAGAACGATAACCTCGAGCTTATGAATCCCGCTCTGCATATCGTTTACATAGACGCTCTCGCCGAGCTTACGCCTAAGCTTTCTGAGTACCGCAAGATATACAGAGAGCTGAGGGCTGTCGAGGAGGAGCTCAGCTCGGCTGATACCGACGAGGCGGAGCGGCTGAGAAGGATCGACCTGCTGACCTTCCAGATATCCGAGCTTGAAGACGCCGATATCACCGTAGGCGAGTATGACGCTCTCACACAGGAGCGTACGGCTCTGCAAAACCGTGAGAAGATCGCCAAGGAGCTTATGAGGGCTCGGGCGGCTCTGTGCGGTGACGACGACACCGACGGCGCTGTGCGTATGATCGACGACGCTTCATCTTCGGCTATGACGGCTTCAAGATATATGAGCTCGCTTGAGGGCGTCGCGGATCGTTTGTCATCGGCTTTGTACGAGCTTCAGGATATATCCGACGAGCTCGAGCGCGCCATGGACGACATAGACGCCGACCCCGGCAGACTTGAAGAGATAGAAGAGAGGCTTGATTTGCTGTATCGCCTAAGACATAAGTACGGCGACAGCGAGGAAGAGATGCTCGCTTATCTTGATAATGCTAAAAAAGAATTAAAATCTCTTAATGATTACGCGTATAACCGTGAGCAGCTCACGGCGAAAAGAGAGAAGCTGTATACGGAAGCGTATAATTCCGCAAAAGAAATTTCAACAATAAGAACAAACGCGGGAGAGCAGTTCAGAGCCTCCGTAGAGCGTGAGATGTCCTTCCTGCTGATGCCTAACGTCAGATTAGAGATACAGCGCGATGAGGTCGAGCTGAACTCACGCGGTATAGATAAGATAGAGTTTTTGATCTCTACCAACCCCGGCGAGGAGCCTAAGCCCGTGTCCAAGATAGCGTCGGGCGGCGAGCTCTCGCGTATGATGCTCGCTATCAAGACTGTCCTGTCGAGGGCTGACTTTGTACAGACCTTGATCTTTGACGAGATAGATACGGGTATCTCGGGCTCTGCAGCCGACAGAGTCGGCAGAAAGCTCAGTCAGCTCTCAAAAGACAGCCAGGTGCTGTGCGTGACTCATCAGGCTCAGATAGCCGCCTTTGCCGACAACCACCTGTTCATCAGCAAGAGCGTGCGTGACGACCGTACATTCACTCAGGTCGACGCTCTCGATACCGACGGCAGGGTGCGCGAGCTTGCGCGAATAGTCGGCGGTGAGCAGATCACAGACAGCGCGCTCAATCACGCAAGAGAGTTGCTTAATTCTGCAAAAGAATAATAAACACACACTATCAAACGAACGACAGAACGAACACGTTGACCTATTGGAGAACCCGATGAAAAAATGGATAACCAGAAATTTGAATAAAGATAACGCGATCGCTGTTTCTCAGCGTTATGAGCTGCCTATGCTCTTGGCTATGCTTTTGGATATCCGCGGCGTTACCGATGAAAGGGATATCGAGGATTTTCTGTACGGCGATACCCTTACTGCCTCACCGTTTGAAATCAAGGATATGGATAAGGCTGTTGAGCGTATACAGGCGGCGGTCGAGTACGGCGAGCGCATATGCGTATACGGCGATTTTGACGCCGACGGAGTCACATCCACAGCGCTTTTGTACTCATATCTTTCTGATATCGGCGCTGATGTCATCTACTATATCCCGTCGCGCGAGTCTGAGGGCTACGGTATGAACAAGGGCGCTGTGTCAAAGATATATGAGCGCGGAGTCAAGCTGATTATAACCGTTGATAACGGAGTTGCCGCCGTCGACGAGGTAGCGTACGCCAAGAGCCTCGGCATAGATACGGTAATAACCGATCACCATGCCGTGCCGGATGTTTTACCGGACGCGGCAGCGGTGATAGATCTTCACAGAAAAGATTGCGATAGTTCTTTTAAAGAATTATCAGGTGTAGGCGTAGCCTTTAAGCTCGTACAGGCTATCGAGGGTGAGTACGCCGATATCGAGGGACTCCTCGAGAACTATTCCGACCTTGCGGCTATAGGCACGGTGGGGGATATAGTATCTCTCAGAGGCGAGAACCGCGTGCTTGTACGCAACGGTCTAAGACATATCAACAACGGCGATCGCTTAGGTTTAGCGGCGCTTGTTGAAGAGTCGGGACTCAGCGGCAGGAACATCTCTGCGGGCAACCTTAGCTTTACAATGGTGCCGCGGATAAACGCGGGCGGCAGACTGGGACTTTCACAGAAGTCGGTCTCTATGCTTCTGACCGATGATGAAGAGTACGCTGCGGATATTGCGGCTGAGCTCAGCGCAGATAATGTTGAGCGTCAGCAGATAGAGAGGGATATCCTCTCCGATATAGATTCGCTGATAAGAGAGAATCCGTCTATAGTCAATAACCGTGTTATTGTAGTATATGGCGAGGGCTGGCACAAGGGCGTTATAGGTATAGTAGCCTCAAGGATCAAAGAGGTATATAACAAGCCTGTGATCATCATTACCCTCGATGATGATGTGTGCAGGGCGTCAGGCAGATCGGTAGCCGGTTTTTCGCTTATCGACGCCGTGTTCTCATGCTCCGACCTGCTCATCCAGTGCGGAGGTCATCCCATGGCGGTTGGCTTCGGCATACGCAGAGAGAATATCGAAGATTTTATCACACAGATCAACCGCTACGCACAGCTTAACCCGATACCCGCTCCGACCTTAGAGCTTGACTGCAAGCTCAATCCCTCGCAGCTCAGTGTAGAGCTCGCGCGCGGGCTTTCACTGCTTGAGCCGTACGGATCGGGCAATCCGACTCCGCTGTTCGGACTTTACAACATGACGCTGCGTGATATCCGCGAGATTGGCGGCGGCAGACACCTGCGGCTGACCCTTTCGAGAGGCGAAAGTACCGTATACGCTATGCGCTTTTCGACCACGCTTGCCGAATTTCCGTATCGAGTAGGCGATATTGTGGATTTAGCGGTTACTTTGGATATCAATGTATATAATAATAACGAGAGCCTGTCGGTTTTTATACGCGATATGCGTTTTTCGGGACAGGACGAAGATGAAATAATTTCTTCTAAAGAATTATTCGAGAAATTCTGCAGGGGTGATGATATCACTCCCGATGAGGCGAGATCTATTCTGCCGAGCCGTCAGGAGTTTGCCGTGGTCTATCGGTTTTTGAGAGCCGAAAACGGGTTTAACTATCCGTTCGACGCGCTGCTGTACCGTATAGGCGGTATAGGCTGCGGAAAGCTCAGAGTCATACTCGAGAGCATGAACGAGCTCGGACTTATCAGTATATCCGAGGGGATGTACGATTTTAAGATCGGTATGCGCGAGGTAGGCGCTAAGGTCGACCTCGGCTCATCACTGATAATCAAAAAACTCAAGGAGGTGAGCTCGTATGAATGATGTAGTTCATTATCAGGATTTTGACGAGCTGTTGTATCTGGTAGACAAGAGCAATGTAAAGTATAACAAGCGTAAGATCAAAAAGGCATATGAGTTCGCCAATCTCTCGCACGGCGATCAGCGCCGGGTATCGGGCGTACCCTTCATTTTGCATCCTACCTCGGTCGCGTGTATAGTAGTCGAGATGGGTATGGATACAGACTCTGTAGTAGCGGCTCTGCTGCACGATACGGTAGAGGATACAGACGTGACCTTGGAGCAGGTGCGCGACGGCTTCGGTGAAGAGGTCATGAACCTTGTAGACGGTCTGACTAAGATCAGCAAGATCGAGTATACCGACCGTGAGGAGCGACAGGCTGAGAACGTGCGCAAGATGCTCATAGCCATGAGCAACGATATCCGCGTCATCATCGTCAAGCTCGCCGACCGTGTCCATAATATGCGTACCATTGAGTGCGTAAATGAGCAAAAGCGCCGTGATAAGGCTCTCGAGTGCATGGAGGTCTACGCGCCTATAGCTCACCGCTTAGGTATGAAGGCGGTCAAGGATGAGCTTGAGGATCTGTCTATGCGTTATCTCGACCCCGTAGCCTACGGCGAGATAGAGAAGCAGCTGCAGCTCACCGAGAACGAGCGCAACGCCTTTATTGAGCAGATAAAGAAGAAGATACTCGATAAGATAGGCTTCTCCATGTCCCATGTCACTATCTCGGGCAGGGTCAAGTCTGTGGTGTCCATCTATCGCAAGACCTATATGCAGGGTCGCGAGATGGATCAGATCTTCGATGTGTTCGCGGTCCGGGTCATCGTCAACACTATCGCCGACTGCTATAACGTGCTCGGTATCGTACACGATATATTCACGCCCTTACCCAACCGCTTCAAGGATTATATATCTACTCCTAAGTCGAATATGTATCAGAGTCTGCATACCACCGTATTTGACAGCAACGGTATACCGTTTGAGGTGCAGATACGCACATATGAGATGCACCATACCGCCGAGTACGGTATCGCGGCTCACTGGAAGTATAAGCTCAAGCTCAAGGGCAGCAGGCAGGACAGCCTCGACGAGAACCTGACATGGATCAGACAGATGCTCGAGGAGCAGAGCGAGGTAGACGATAAGACCGAGATCGTCAAGTCGATAAAGTATGACCTCTCACAGAACGAGGTCTACGTATTCACTCCCAAGGGCGATATCAAAAATCTGCCCGCGGGCTCAACGGTCATAGATATGGCTTACGCGATACATTCGGGCGTTGGCAACCGCATGGTAGGCGCTAAGGTCAACGGACGCATCGTGCCGATAGACTATCAGGTCAAGAGCAGCGATATAGTAGAGATACTCACCCAGAAGGAGGGCTCAGGCCCCAAGCGCGACTGGCTTAAGATAGTCAAGACCAACTCCGCGCGTACCAAGATCCGTCAGTGGTTCAAGAAAGAGAAGCGTGAGGAGAACATCGTCGAAGGCAAGGCGATGTTTGAGCATGAGCTCAAGAAGGCGGGCATGCAGTTCTCCGAAGATGACCTCGAAGAATGCCTGCAGCCCATTATCCAGCGCCATTACTGCAACTCGATAGATGACTTCTACGCATCCATCGGCTACGGCGGTATACAGCTGTGGAAGATCATGCCCCGCGTCAGGGAGATATACGTCAAGAAGTATAAGAAGTCCGACGATCCGCCTAAGCCCATCACAGAGGGGCGCAGCCCCAAGCGCAAGCGTCATGTAGGCTCCGGAGTCAACGTTGAAGGACTCGATGATTGTCTGATCAAGTTTTCGCGCTGCTGCAATCCGCTGCCCGGTGATGAGATCATCGGCTACATCACACGCGGATTCGGCGTGTCTATCCACAAGCTCTCATGCACCAACGTTCCCGAGAACCTCTCCGAGTGCGAAGAGCCCGAGCGCTGGGTCAAAGCGAGCTGGGAAGAGGAGATACACGAGTCGTTCCAGAGCACCTTGGAGATCGTCTGTAATGATCGCAGAGGCTTCCTTGCGGACGTTACCAGAGAGCTGTCCAATATGCGTATCTTCATCCATATGCTCAACTCCCGTGAGATCAAGGACAATCAGGCGGTGGTCACCGTCACTATAGAGATAAACAACATGGATCATCTGCGTTCGGTCATGGCGCATCTCGCGCAGATCAACGGCATAGTTTCTATCACAAGGCTGTAAAATCAGTATATAAGATGATCCTGAGAAAGGTTTGAAATACATGAAAGCTGTCATACAGCGCGTCACGCGCGCGAGCGTTACCGTAGAGGGCGAGCTTATATCGTCCATTGGCTTCGGCTTGATGATACTGCTCGGCGTAGCTCAGGGCGATACTCAGCGCGATGCCGAGGTCCTCGCCGATAAGATCGCTAACCTGCGTATTTTTACCGACAGCCAAGATAAGATGAATCTGTCGTTGCTGACTACGGGAGGATCGGCGCTTGTAGTGTCACAGTTCACACTATGCGCTAACTGCTCACATGGCAGGCGACCCGAGTTCTTCTCGGCGGCAAAGCCGGATATTGCCGAAGAGTTATACGAATATTTCTGCAAAAGAATTAAAAGTGCCGGTGTAAACGAAGTGCTCAAAGGTGTTTTCGGCGCTAAGATGAAGGTCGATCTGCTCAACGACGGACCTGTAACGATAATTATAGACAGCGGTGATTTGAAGAAATGATAAAGATCAAATGCTATGTTGTAGGCATGATAGCCACAAACTGTTATCTTATAGAGGATGAGACTACGGGCGCGCTCGCGGTCATCGATCCGGGAGATCACAGCGATGAGCTCATAGCCGAGCTCGACAGCCGCGGCGGAAAGCTCGATTATATCCTGCTCACACACGGTCACTATGACCATGTCATCGGTGTAGCGGAGCTTTGTGACCGTTATCATCCCGAGGTATGCGCCGCCGAGGCGGAGATGGAGCTGCTGCAAAAGGGACTGTATAATCTCTCGTCTGTCCACAACATCCGCATCAACTCCTTTAACGTCGACCGCCTGCTCAACGACGGCGATATCATCAAGCTCGGCGAGACAGAGATCAGATTCATCAACACTCCGGGGCATACGGTCGGCAGCGGATGCTACATCGCCGACGGCTGTATCTTCTCGGGCGACACCATATTCTGCGAGAGCGTCGGACGTACTGATTTTCCGACCTCAAGCATGCGCTCAATGATGAAGTCTGTCGAGCGTATAAAGAATCTCGAGGGCGATTACGCGATATACCCGGGACACGAGATGTTCACCACCCTTGAGCACGAGCGCCGGTATAATCCCTTTATGCAGTAGTTTTTGCGGATAAAAAAGATGAATCTTTATATAGACAACCATAAGTTCCATTATGAAATGGAAAATCTGTGCCGCGCGTTTCTCTTTACCGAGAATGTCGCGGTGATACATGAATTTGATAGACCCGAAGCACCTTATATCCTGACCTCCGTACATGACGAGGTCAGGGTAGAATTATGTGCGGGTGATATGCACAAAGCGCTTTCGGCTGAGCTGTCCGACGATGACGAGCTGCGGATGGGCGTGCTTTTGTATCGCTTATTGTCGGAGTTCTGCGGCACGGAGCTGCCGTGGGGCATACTGACCGGCGTCAGACCCATCAAGCTGTTTTCAAAGCTCGCGGCTGAGAGGGGAGAGGCTGAGGCGGAGAGATACTTCAGAGAAACTCTGCTCGTCAGCGACGACAAGATACGTCTCGCGCGGCAGGTTCACGATAACCAGCTCGCCATACTCAGCCGTTCGGGCGGGCGTTCGTTCTCGCTGTATGTGTCGATACCCTTTTGCCCGACCAGATGCAACTACTGCTCGTTTGTCAGCCAGTCGATAGAGAAGGCAAAAAAGCTGATCGACGATTATTTGCCTTTGCTGCTCAGTGAGATAAGGTATACGGCGGAGATAGCGAGAGAGCTTGATCTGAGGCTCGAGTCGGTATATGTCGGCGGCGGTACGCCCACTACGCTCAGCGCCGAGCAGCTCGATATCCTGCTCTCTGAGATACGCGCTGATTTTGATATGAGCGGCTGCGCCGAGTTCACCGTAGAGGCGGGCAGACCCGATACCGTCACTCGTGAAAAGCTGCTTGCTCTCAAGCGTCACGGTGTGACCCGCATATCTATCAATCCCCAGACCTTTAACGACAGCGTGCTCGAGCGCATAGGCAGGCGGCACAGCTCGCGGCAGACCTTGGACGCTTTCGCTCTCGCTCGGGAGCTGGACTTCGACAACATCAACATGGATCTGATAGCCGGGCTTACCTCGGATACTCCCGAGAGCTTCAGAGCTACCATAGATACCGTGCTGAGGCTGTCTCCCGAGAGCGTGACCGTACATACTCTCGCCGTCAAGCGCAGCGCGCGCCTCAGCTCTGAGGATGCCGCTCGCGAATACGGTTATACCTCACAAATGCTCGCTTATGCCGCGTATAAGCTGACCGAGGCGGGCTTTGAGCCTTACTACCTGTACAGACAGAGCAAGATGCTATCTAATCTCGAGAACATCGGCTGGGCTAAGCAGGGCTTTTTCAGCCCCTACAACGTATATATCATGGAAGAGACCCACTCCATCCTCGCCTGCGGAGCGGGAGCCGTCACAAAGCTACGCGATACGGATTCCGACTATATCGAACGCATATTTAACTTCAAATATCCGTATGAATATATCAGCCGTTTTGACGAGTTGATACAGCGCAAAGAGCGGGTAAAAGCTTTTTATGGTGAATACAACGAATAATGGTTCAAAGAGTTGAATAATCGACTTTACTGTGATAGAATACTTTTTCAGAAATAGTATCGAGGCGATATAATGAGTAGTAATGACAGTTTGAATAAAAACACGTCAAAGACCTTTGTCAAGGGCGCTATGATAATGACTGTGAGTATGGTCGTAGTCAAGCTGCTCGGTATGTTCTACAAGATCTTTTTGTACCGTATGTACTCGGGCTATGATGAGATAGCCGGGTTCTCGATGGGCAGCGTAGGTCAGGGACTGCTGAGCAACGCCTATGAGATCTACACACCGCTGTTTGCGCTCGCTACCGCGGGCTTTCCCATAGCGGTATCCCGTCTGATAGCCGAGAGCGTAGCGCAAAAGCGTTATCGGGACGTAGACGTTATTTATAAGACGTCCAAGAAGTTCTACATAGCCATGGGCGCTGTTTGCTTTGCGCTGATGGTTGGTATCAGCTTCATCTATGTCAACGTCATCAGACAGCCTCTGTCTATCTACGCTATGATGACTCTGTCTCCGGCGGTGTTCATCGGCTGCCTTGTGTCCATCTACCGTGGCTACTACGAGGGACAGCGCAATATGTTCCCCACAGCCGTAAGCGAAGTAGTCGAGATGCTGGTCAAGGTCATCAGCGGTCTGACTCTCGGATTTATCGTCATGCAGATCGGCATGAAGGAGTTTATGTCCGGCGGAACGATATTCGGAGCCGCTTTTGACTCTCCCACCAATGCTATGCAGACGCTGCTCGCGTACTCTGTAGCCGCGGCTATAGCCGGCATATCTTTAGGCTCGCTGATGGCGTTCGTATTCCTTAGAGTATACTACGCCAAGCACAAGTTCTCGGTGCCCGATGAGCTTATGCGTGATTCGGTCGACGCGCGCACTCAGCAAGAGACCTTCAAGATCCTTGTCAAAACCGCTATCCCGATCATCCTTTCCGCTTTTATAATGAATATCTCCACTACTATCGACTCCGTAGTGGTCCAGAACGTGTTGTTCGCCACTTCCGTCAACAATCCCGACGGACTCGTAAAACAGTTTGACGCTCAGTACGCGCCGGAGCTGTATAACATGGTCCATCCGGCGAGCGGCGGCGAGATATCTCTGCATACATCTCTGTGGGGATGCTTTGCAAACGCCCTCCCGCTGATGCAGCTTGTCACTACGGTCACTCAGGTGTTCGGTACATCCGCCCTGCCTAACGTCACGGCGGCGTATACATCGGGCGACAAAAAAGAGCTCAAGCAGAGCATAGATACAGTGCTCAAGCTGACTATGATGTTTACTCTGCCGGCGGGACTCTCGCTGTTTGCTATAGCCAAGCCTGTCATCACCCTGCTTTACGGCGGCGGCTTTGAGGCGGACGTCTCCGCTTCTATCCTGCGTATCATGGGCTTCTCGTGTATCGTCGTAGCGGCGTCCACACCTATAATGAGTATGCTCCAGAGCTTAGGCAAGGTCCATCTGCCGCTTATCCTGTGCAGTATCGCCATGGTCATCAAGATAGCTACCAACTACCTCTTCGTGAGCATGGTCGAGCTTAATGTCACCGGCGCCGCTATCGGCTCGCTGGTAGCGTTCGCGTTTGTATTTGTGGTCGGAATGTATCTGCTTGTCAAGCACTCCAAGGTCAGACCCGATTTTATCAACACTATTTTAAAGCCGTTGGTATCCGCTGTCATATGCGCGGCTGTCGTATTCGGCGTTTACAAGCTGTGCAGTATGTTTGCCGGCAACCTGGTTTCACTGCTGATTTCGATACTTGTAGCTGTCATCGTATATGTTCTCGCGCTCATGCTGTTAAAGACTTTCAGCAAAGAAGAATTATATATGCTGCCAAAAGGTAAAAATATTGTAACAATCCTTGCAAAACTGCACTTATTGCGGTAATATATCTATATCAATGGGATTTTTTGCCGTATAACGGAGACAGTATGGATTTTCAGTACAAAGAAGCCTATAATATTACTGATTTGATAGGGATCATGCGGATCCTGCGCTCGCCCGACGGATGTCCGTGGGATAAGGTTCAGACGCATGAGAGCATCAGACAGAATTTCATCGAAGAGACCTATGAGGCTGTGGAGGCTATCGATAAGGGCGACTCTCCGCTGCTGCGAGAGGAGCTCGGAGACGTGCTGATGCAGGTCATCTTCCACTCTCTTATGGAGGAGGAAGAGGGCAGGTTCAACTTTGACGATGTCTGTGATGATGTGTGCAAAAAGCTGATCATCCGTCATCCTCATGTTTTCGGTAATGTCGAGGCTGATACGCCCGATGAGGTGCTCCGCAACTGGGACGCCATCAAGATGCAGACCAAGTCGCAGGAGAGCTTCGCTGATTCCGTTGATGATGTGGCAAGATCGCTCCCCGCTCTCATGAGAGCGCAAAAGGTCCAGAAGCGTTCGGCTAAATCCGGTATGGATTTTGAAGACGTCGAGAGCGCCGCCGATAAGGTGCTTGAAGAACACGCCGAGCTGCTCTCTGCGGTCGAAAGCGGTGACAGGGCTAAGACCGAGGACGAGTTGGGTGATCTGCTGTTCTCGGTGGTAAATATAGCCCGATTTGTCGGAGCGGACGCCGAGCTGGCGCTGTCAAAGGCGACTGATAAGTTTGCCGCTCGATTCAGAGCCGTAGAGGAGCTTGCCCATAGCCGCGGTATAGATATGAAGACCGCGTCAACCGAGTTAATTGATTCCCTTTGGGAAGAAGTTAAATAAAAAATAAGCGGTACTACCGCAAGAGAATTATGGAGGAAACTAAAATGAAAAAGTCAGAACTTATCGCTATCGTAGCTGAGAAAGCTGCTATTTCCAAGAAGGACGCTGAGGCTGCAGTAGCCGCTACCTTCGACACCATCGTTGATACTATCGCAGCCGGTGACAAGATTCAGATCGTTGGTTTCGGCACATTTGAGAGAAGAGAGAGAAATGCTCGTACAGGCGTTGATCCCAGAACAAACGCTAAGATCGATATCCCTGCTTCTAAGGTTCCCGCATTCAAGGCCGGTAAGGCTTTCAAGGACGCTGTAAACAAGTAATAACCCATGGCGCTTTGAGCCGGCAGTTTTCTGTCGGCTCTTTCATTTTCTTTACAGGAAACTGCTCGTTTCCGGACACGCGTGTCAAGCAAAAAGATTTGTATGCCCGCTGGGTTTGCCGCTGTGCGGCAACGAGCGTAACGTTGCGACCGCCGCCTGTGGCGGATACAGGGAGCAAAAGTGCTGTGCAATCATAAGGAGAACTGCGAGCTCGCACCAAGAGCGAAGCAGGACGACTATATGATTGTACTGAAAGCTATGCGAAATGCGCGCACAGCGCGATTTCTTTTTGATATCCCGGAGGACGATATGAGATTAGATAAATACCTTAAGGTTTCACGCATCATTAAGCGTCGTACCGTAGCCAACGAGGTCTGCGACGCGGGCAAGGCTGTAGTCAACGGCAAGGTCGCCCGCGCTTCTTATGATGTCAAGGAGGGCGACGTCATCGAGCTGAACTTCGAGTCACGCTCGGTGAAGTTCCGTGTCGAAAAGGTAGCGGAGACCGTCCGCAAGGAAGACGCCGCCTCGATGTACACCCCGCTTAACTGATCAGACTCATAAATATTTTGTACCTCTCATATAATCTATAGATAGATTATACGGGAGGTATCTTTATGCCTGAAAATATCGTTAAAAAGCCGCATATCCTCACTCTTGACAACCGCAGCCTGCTGACTCTCACAGGCGTCGAGGACGTACCTGTCTTTGACGAGCAAAATATCACCGTCAAGCTGTCCGACTGTACACTCGCCGTCAAAGGGTCTTCTCTGCATATCAGCAAGCTGAGTCTCGACAGCGGCGATGTAGTGATCGACGGCAAGATCAGCGCCCTGCAGTATATCGGCTCATCCTCGGGCTCTTTGCGCTCACGGCTGTTCAGATGAGCACACTGTCTGTAGCCGACCAGACGACGTATTTTTTGTGTTCGATCGTTCTGGGACTTATCTTGGGAGCGCTGTATGACCTTTTGAGAGCTGTCAGGATGCTTGTCAGAGCACGGGGCGTGAGCGTAGCTGTGACCGATGTGGTGTTCTTTACCGTTTGCGGAGTTATCACATCTTTATTTGCGCTGCCGTTCAACAAGGGCGACGTCAGAGCCTTTATCATATTCGGCGAGGCGGTGGGCTTTTTGTCTTACCGTTTGACGCTGGGCAGCGTTATGGGCAAATTTTATTCACATCTTGCGCGGTTTTTGCGTACATTTTTACAAAATATATACAAAATTTCAGAAAAAATTTTCGATTTGCTATTGAAAGTGATATCTATTTTAGTGTATAATATACATGAAGTAGTAGACAAGTCGCTGAACAAGTCGGCTTCTGTAATAAAAAAACACCATTCCGCGGATAAGGCTCATAAAGCCTCTCGCGGACATAATAAAGGAAGATATAATGAGCAGAACGGAAAAAACGCAAAAGCACGCAAAGAGCGAAAAGACCGCGGGCAAAGAAAGAAGCAAAACCGAAGGTAGGAGATTTCTCTCCCGCCCGGTGATTATTGTGCTTTCTTTGGCGGCGGTTGCTTTTTTGATATATTCACTTGTATCCATCATCGGCATCCAATCTCAGATCCGCGAGCGCAAGGCTGAGCTTGACGAATTAAAAGAGAAGATAACCGTGCAGGAGATCAAGAACGACGAGATGCAAAAGCTGTATGACTCTACCGGCTCCGATTTTTCGGCGCTCGCTGAGCAGATAGCCCGCGACGATCTCGATTATATCAAAGAGGGCGAAAGAGTTTTCGTCAATGTAACGGGCGATTGATACAGATATATCGCCTGCTCCTCGGAGCGGCGATGATGATTCTTATTTAAGGGGTATATTACTGAATGTCTTTGAGTGTGGGTAACATCGTAAACGGTAAAATAATAGGCATAACTAATTTCGGCGCTTTTGTCGAGACTGACGGCGGAGTCAGAGGGATGATACATATCTCCGAGATATCACGATCGTATGTCGAGGATATCAAGTCAGTCCTTAAGGTCGGACAGGTAGTGACCGCTAAGGTCATCTCGATATCCGATGACGGCAAGATCGCACTGTCGCTCAAGCAGCTCGAGAATGCCGACGACAGCAAGAAGATGCCTGCCAAAAACCGTCAGCGACAGTCCCGGCCCCCAAAGCAGCGCAAGAAGTATGAGCCCGCTCCCCCCGTTACCTCTCCGGGTAACTTTGAGTGGCAGAGCTCATCGGGCGGCGGCAGCTTTGAGGACATGATGAGTAAGTTCAAGCGTACCTCCGAGGATAAGATGTCAGATCTTAAACGTGGCGAGAGCCGCGGCTATTCCCGCCGAGGGAACGGCGGCGGTCGTAAATAAATTATTGCTTAGGAGGCATTTATTATGAAGATTACCTATACCGAACGCAAGTGTAATCTTAGGGACAACTTCAAACAGAGAGTAGAGAAGAAACTCGGCAAGTTTGACAGAGTCTTCTCAGATGAAGCTCAGGCGTTTGTTGTTGCTACCGTAGATAAGAGCTCACAGACCGTAGAGATAACCATCCGTGATAAGTCAATGGTCTACAGAGCCGAGAAAACGATGCCTGAGATGAATGACGCTGTTGATAAGTGTGTGGATGTACTCGGACGCCAGCTCCGCAAGAACAAGGCTAAGCTCGAGAAACGCCTCAGACAGGGCTCTCTCGAGGATCTTGTAGCCCCCGTGGACGAGCTTGATACCGAGGAGGATTACACCGTAGTTCGTACTAAGGAGATCCCCGTCAAGCCGATCTCGGTAGACGAGGCTATCCTGCAGATGAACATGGTAGGTCACAAGTTCTATATGTTCACCAACGCCGAGACCGGCGAGGTCAACGTAGTCTATCTGCGTGACGACGGCAAGTACGGACTTCTCGTCCCCACTGCCGAAAACTGATTTGCATAAGCCGAGGTTATAATTCGATTATCAAAATATGATTGAATGACCGTGAGCGGACAGCGCCTCTGCTGTCCGCTTTCTGTGTATTATTAATACTAATTTCAAATAAAACCCTTTAACATCTATTGCGTTAAATTCCGCATAGCTGCGTTGTCGATCTTGACAGGCGCCAGCCTGCCTGCAATCTCCGCCTTGCTCTGCGAAATTTTCCGCAAATATCTTGTTTAAGCGTTTTAATTGAAATTAGTATAAGGAGTTGTTTGTATGGAGTTTGTCGCTCCGTGTTTGTTGGGGCTTGAGGGTCTCGCGGCAAATGAGTTGAAATTCAGAGGTATTGAAAATGTCCGCGCCGAGAACGGCAGGGTGCTGTTCAGCGGCGGCTATGCTTCTATGGTCCGCGCCAATATCTGTTCGTCTATGTGCGCGAGGGTATTCATCCTGCTCGCCGAGTTTGAGGCGAGGGATTTTGATACGCTCTTTGAGGGCGTTAAGGCGGCGGACTGGAGCAGCTTTATCGGTGAGCGCGACGCTTTCCCCGTCAAAGGCAACAGCCTCGATTCCGCTTTGACCTCTATCCCCGCCTGCCAGAAGATAATCAAGAAGGCTGTGGTAGAGAGCCTCAGACAGCATTACGGTATCTCGTGGTTCGAGGAGGACGGCGCCGTGCATCAGATACAGTTCCGCATATTCAAAAACCGCGTCAGCGTTATGCTCGATACGACGGGAGAGGCCCTCAACAAGCGCGGTTATCGCGCCATGTCAAACGACGCTCCCATCAAGGAGACTTTGGCTGCGGCTATGGTCGATCTCGCTCGCGTAAGAGCCGATCATACGGTCATCGACCCGTTCTGCGGCAGCGGTACCATACTTATTGAAGCTGCTCGAAAGGCGCTCGGTATCATGCCCGGCATAGATCGCTCGTTTGCATTTGAACAGTGGAGTCAGGTGGATCCGGATATCGTTGAAGCCGAAAGGCAGAGGGCGCGTGACGGCGTGCGTAAGGACGCGGCTTTTATCGCCTACGGCTATGATATAGATGAAGAAGCGCTTGCTGTTGCCCGCCGCAACGCCGAGCTTGCCGGAGTAGGGGACAGGATCGTTTTTGAGCGTCGGGATATCAGCGATTATAAGGAGAGCTTTGACAGGGCTACCGTCATCACCAATCCTCCGTACGGTGAGCGTATGCTGGACATCGAACAAGCTCGCGAGCTGTATAGGATAATGGGCGAGAGGTTTGAGCGTAAGCCCGGTCATTCATATATCCTCATATCTCCCGACGACAGCTTTGAGCGCTGTTTCGGACGCACAGCCGATAAACGCCGCAAGCTGTATAACGGTACTCTGCGCTGTCAGGTATATATGTATTTTCGTTAGCTGACATTTATCATGGGTTCCCTGTTGAAAATATCCTCTCTTTTGCGTGAAAAAGCCCGCTGATTTGACATTTTGCTCAAAATAGTCTATTATATTACTATTAGTATACCTACTCAAACAGCGGATGGTTTAGGATAATCTCCGCCACAAGGAGGTCTGCATGAAGAAGCATCTGACAATACTGATCAGTGTCGTGGTTATCGCTCTGGTTATAGGCGCGGTAGTGTTCTTCTTTTTGAAAGCCCAAAACAGCGGTGATAACAGCGCCGATCCGAACTCCGGAGACAGCAAAGTCTCCGCGTCCGAGACCGAATCTTATACTGAGCCTGTAAAGCTGTATAAGATAGGTATCGTTCAGAACGGCTTGGGCAACGCCAGCAAGGACTGTTATGAGGGCTTTATAACCGAGCTCGACACTCGCGGCATACTGGATAAGGTTGAGATAGTATATGTAGTTGAAGATAACAAGGATCTTTGCCGTGAAAAGATCGAGACTTTGGTAAAGAACGGCTGTGATCTGCTTTATACTATCGGACGCTATGCTTCCGAGACCGCTGCTGCTGTTACAAAAGATATACCTATAGTTTTCGGCGCGGTAAACAGCCCCGATGAGGTCGGATTGGTCGAGAGCAACGAGGCTCCCGGAGGCAACGTCACCGGAGTATCCAGCTATACACCCTGCTTTGAGCAGATAGATCTTATCAAGCTGATACTGCCCGAGGCCAAGAGTGTAGCGGCTCTGTACAGCTCTACGGACGCAGACGCCGTACTGCAGGGTATAGTAGCGTCTAAAGAGGCTGAGAATATCGGCATCAAATGCGACCAGTATCCTGTCGAGGATGAAAAGGCGCTCAAGACCGCTCTTGAAAAGATAAAGAAGGCTAAGAGCGATGTTATATATATCCCCGTTGATAAGTTCCTCAGCGCTCATATCGGTACTCTGAACGATTTTTCGTATGAGAACAAGATCCCCGTTATCTGCGGTGATGAGGCTACGCTGGAGCAGGGAGCCTTCGCGACAAGCGAGATAAATTACGCGTCCATCGGCAGTAAGGCGGCAGGTATGGCTAACGACATACTCTTCAACGGCAAGAGTCCCGCGACACTGTCGGTCAACTATAAGCATGACTGTACTAATATGGTCAACAGACCTGTCATGAAGAAGCTGGGAATATCTATCCCCGCTACCGCTCTCCCCGATGTAGAGATGTGGGAGCCTCCGACAGAAGCCGCTAAAGCGTCCGCTGTTTCCTATAAGGTAAAAAAGATTTATATGCCCTCCCGGTTTGTTGCTACGCAACAACGGGAGATGGCTATGCGAAATGCGCGCGCAGCGCGATTTCTTGCTCTTATCGCGTACCGCCGGTGTTGTATCAAGCATATATTTATTAACTTTTTATGAAATCGCAAAAATCCCCTTGATTTTTTACAGAATATGGTTTAAAATAGATTTAGCACTCGGGGATAAAGAGTGCTAAAAGCTCGAAATCTAAAGAGCTGACGATCAAAATGTATTTATTATTAAGGAGGAGTATATATGACTATCAAACCCTTGCTTGACAAGGTAGTGCTCAAGCTCGACGACGCTGAGGAGACCACCGCTTCGGGTATCGTGCTTTCAACCGCGGCTCAGGAGAAGCCCCAGTACGCTAACGTTATCGCTGTCGGCCCCGGTGGGATCGTAGACGGCAACGAGGTAAAGATGTATGTTAAGGTAGGCGACAAGGTCATCGCTTCTAAGTACGCCGGTACCGATGTGAAGGTAGACGGTGAAGAGTATACTATCGTTCGCCAGAGCGATATTCTCGCTATTGTAGAATAATTTCGGGAGGTAATTATAATGGCTAAACAGATTGCTTACGGTGAGGACGCCCGCAAGGCGCTCCAGTCCGGTATCGACAAGCTCGCCGATACCGTCAAGATCACACTCGGTCCTAAGGGCCGCAATGTAGTGCTGGATAAGAAGTTCGGCGCTCCGCTCATCACTAATGACGGCGTAACTATCGCCAAGGAGATAGAACTCGAGGATGCTTTTGAGAACATGGGCGCTCAGCTCGTTAAGGAAGTATCGGTCAAGACTAACGACGTAGCCGGAGACGGTACAACCACCGCCACCCTGCTCGCTCAGGCTCTCGTGAACGAGGGTATGAAGAACGTAGCCGCGGGCGCTAACCCCATGGTGCTCAAGAAGGGCATATCTATGGCTGTTGACGCAGCTGTTAAGGCTCTTACCGCTAACTCTCAGGCTATCTCGGGTACCGAGGATATCGCCAGAGTCGCCACTATCTCTTCGGGTGACGAGTATATCGGCAAGCTCATAGCCGAGGCTATGGAGAAGGTATCTACCGACGGCGTTATCACTGTCGAAGAGTCAAAGACCGCCGAGACCTACAGCGAGGTAGTCGAGGGTATGATGTTTGACCGCGGCTATATCGCTCCTTATATGGTAACAGATACAGATAAGATGGTCGCTGAGATCGACGACGCGCTCATCCTCATCACAGATAAGAAGATCAGCAACACTCAGGAGATCCTGCCCCTCTTGGAGCAGATCGTTCAGTCGGGCAGAAAGCTCGTCATCATCGCTGAGGACGTAGAGGGCGAGGCTCTCACCACTCTCGTGCTCAACAAGCTGCGCGGCACCTTCACCTGCGTTGCTGTCAAGGCTCCGGGCTTCGGCGACAGACGCAAGGAGATGCTGCAGGATATCGCTATCCTCACAGGCGGTACAGTGATCACCTCCGATCTCGGTCTTGAGCTCAAGGACGCTACTATCGACCAGCTCGGTCGCGCCCGTCAGGTCAAGATCACTAAGGAAGACACCATCATCGTAGACGGTCAGGGCGACCAGAACGAGATCAAGAACCGCGTAAATCATATCCGTCAGCAGATCGAGAGCACTACCTCCGACTTCGATCGTGAGAAGCTGCAGGAGCGTCTGGCTAAGCTCGCGGGCGGTGTAGCCGTCATCAAGGTCGGCGCCGCTACCGAGATCGAGATGAAGGAGAAGAAGCTCCGCATCGAGGATGCTCTCTCAGCAACCAAGGCAGCTGTAGAAGAGGGTATCGTAGCGGGCGGCGGCGTAGCGCTCATCAACGCTATCCCCGAGGTAACTAAGCTGCTCGATACTACATCAGGCGACACTAAGACAGGCGTTCAGATCGTGCTCAAGACTCTTGAGGCTCCGATCAAGCAGATCGCTAAGAACGCGGGTCTTGAAGGCTCCGTGATCGTTGAGAACATCCGCCGCGAGGATAAGGTAGGCTACGGCTTCAACGCCCTTGAGGAGGAGTACACAGATATGATCTCAGCCGGCATCGTAGATCCTACCAAGGTCACACGCTCAGCTCTGCAGAACGCGGCGTCCGTAGCTTCTATGGTGCTCACCACAGAGAGCCTCGTCGCCGACATCAAGGAGCCTGCTCCCGCTGCTCCCGCCGCACCCGATATGGGCGGTATGTATTGATCATCTCCATAATCATCAATATAATGTCAAAGACCTGCTTCATTCGGAGCAGGTCTTTTCAGTCAGAAGTGAAGAGTGAGAAGTCAGAAATTGAGGGCGGGACGCCCGCGCCCCCATTTTTTTGAATAATCATTTTATCTTCGTCCATACTATTATTACCAAATATTCAGGAGGTAATGATATGACCGACAAAGAGTTGCTCTATATCGAGGACGCCCTCGGACATGAGCAGTATTTTCAGCAAAAGTGCAAAGAGACAGCGCAGAGCCTGACCGACCCTGAGCTGAAGAACTGCGTAGAGACCTACGCGGACCGCCATTCAACCATTTTCAACCGATTTTACTCACTGCTGTAAGGAGGTGCACCATGGACGACAGAAATCTGATGCAGAACCTTCTGCTTCTCGAAAAGGGCTGCTGTGACCTGTATATGCACGGCGCTGTGGAGTCAGCCACGAAGAATGTTCAGACCGCCTTTAACGGCGCGTATGAGGACTCACTCTCTATGCAGGGCGAGATATTCTCGAAGATGACAGACAAGGGCTGGTACAATCCCAAGCCCGTAGAACAGCAAAAGATAGATACCCTGAAACAGCAGTTCTCAGCCATGAACTGAGAGCATATCAAAAGCTCCGCCGGTCAACAGCGGAGCTTTTAGCTTACTTATAAATAATCAGAAAGCGGAGACAGTCAAAGCAATAGTTTAATGGTGTTATGTTAAGCTTTACATAAGATCATTTATGAAAAGTAAATGGTAATGTAAAGTTATTTAATCAAAAGCCAGTAATAAACAGCAATAATCGTT
>CACYSI010000004.1 GCA_902776975.1 uncultured Ruminococcus sp. | reverse complement strand
AAGGATGAGAGCGGAGAGGTCGTACCGGCGATCGTGTCAGAGGAGCTGTGGGAGAGGGCGAACGAAGTCTTGAAGCTCCGCAGCCTCGACGTGATCCAAAAGCAGAATAAGACCAACCACCATAATCTATTGACAGGCAAACTGATCTGTGCTCACTGCGGACAGCCCTTCTACCGCAAGGACACGGTCAGCAGAAAGGGCACCAGTAACTCCGCTTGGCGCTGTTCGGGCAAGATCAAGAACGGCAAGGACAGTTGCCCTGCTATGACGATCTATGAAAAAGAGATCGTCCCGATCCTGCTGGACGTATTCAAATCCGGTCAGCAGAATATCGAGGAGCTGTCGCAGCTTATCATGCGCCTGACAGAGGATCTGCTAAACACCAACGAGGGCGCGAACCGTATCGACGCGCTCAATAAATCTATCGCCAATGAGCAGAAGAAAAAGCAAAAGCTCCTGCAGTTCAACATCGACGGACAATTCCCCGACAGCGAATTCGTACGGATGACCGCCGAGTGCGATGAGGAGATCAAACGCTTTCAGGAGGAGATCGAAGCGATCACCGATCAGCTGAGCGGAAGAAAGGATATTTCTAAGCAGCTCGCGCAGATCCGCTCCATCCTCACCCTTGCGGAGGAAAGTCTTAGCGAGGACGAGCTTGACCGCAGCTTTGTAGACAGGTTTATCAAACAAATTCTGGTTTATCCCGAGGAGCACGGTATGCGGCTCGAGATACAGCTCAACATGGGTGAAAACATCTCAAAAACCCTCATAAAACCTGCATGCCGTACGGGCAAAGCGTCTAAGAAGATGATTGAGTCTTACGAAAAGGGTCTGAAGTAATAACTCCCTGAGCGGCGGCTTTCTGCCGCCGTTGATCCCTACCGCTGTTCGGACTGTTGTCCGGGCAGCGGTTTTCGTTTGCGCGGATGGCCTTAACTGCTTTTTGCTGGCGCGGATGGTTTAGTCTTTCTTGTTTGATCCTAGGCTCAGAAATAAGCGCCTATGATAAGCTCGCTTACCGCTAAAGCGCCTCTGAGTTCGGATGACCGATAAGCCGCCGGGGCAGTTGCCGCTTATCTTTAGGGGCAATAGCTGCCATAGGTCTGCTTGACCGAGATCGTGAAAAGGTATATAATCCCTCTTAACGCAAACGCTTTAGATCACGCCTGAATCAGTATGTAGTATTAGTGAGGCGGGGCTTGTGACAGGGCGTCTTTAGGGAGGTATAATATGATTTTTGAAAGACTCGATCCCGCCGACACGGCGGGCATATCCGAGATGTCGGCTGTGGCTAGCGCCATTGTACGCGAGCATTATGATCCTATACTCGGCACTCAGCAGAACGACTATATGCTCGAGAAGTTCCGGTCGCCCGAGGCGATCAAGGAGCAGCTTGAGCATGGGTACAGTTATTATTTTGTCGGAGATAAATCTAACAGGCTCGGCTTCGCGGCGTTTTATCCAAGAGGCGACGCCATGTATCTCAGCAAGCTCTATCTGTATAAGGAAGAGCGCGGTAAGGGGTATTCGAGGCTCATACTGGATCTTGTCAAGGATAAAGCGAGAGAAGAGGGCTTATCAGCGATAGAGCTCAACGTAAATCGCTTCAATCCTTCGATAGCCGTGTATGAGCATCTCGGCATGAGACGCATAAGATCCGAGAAGAACGATATCGGAAGCGGCTACTATATGGATGACTATGTTTACAGGCTTGACTTTTGAGTGATACTCGACTGAAAAAGAGCGGTTTGTAGCTTTTGCTCAGTTTTTAGGTGATTATGTAGAGATTAGTTTAGGTATTGTGACACCCCTTATTCACAGTTTGTTTATAGACTTTCGGCACGAAATTTGGTATAATCTTTTATAATTTGAAAAGTATGGAATCTTACCGCGAATATATATGATATGAAAACTTTAGGATCAAGGGACTTATTATGAAAAGATTCTTAGTACTGCTTTTGTGTATAACTACTCTGCTTTCCGTTACATCACTGCCCGCTCTCGCGGCTGAAGCTCAATATCGAGACGATGATACGGCGACTGTGAGTGAAGTATCGGAAGATACCGATGATGAAGCTGAAGTCGACGAGCTCACACCCAAAGAGGATGAGGAGATCGCCGACACGGGTTGGAGCCTGCTTACGGAGGCTCAGTTCAGCAGCAAGCTGGATCAGCTCAGAGCTAAATATCCCGACGGCGATATCTGGAGCGGCATTTACTATGAGTACGGCGCTTACAAGGCTGATACCTGCTGGGGCTATGCCTGCCAGATGATGTATGAGGTATTCGGAGCAATGTTCTACTCCGACGGTATTTACAGCAGCTATATGGATTACGACAGCAACGTCAGCGCCGGCGACTGGGTGCGTATCGACCTGTACGGCGGTTACACCTCCGGCACTCACTCCATATTCATCACCAAGGTGACCGACAAAGGAGTTTACTATACCGACGGCAACGGTACCGGAGTATATAATCAGATCCGCTGGGACGGCTACTACACATGGGCTGAGTTCAACAGTATGTTCCGCTGGCGTGTGCATCTGCCCGGCAACAACCTCAAGGGACAGGACACCGTTTACACCGTAGCCTATAACGGCAACGGCGGCAGCGGAAGCATGTCATCCGAGACCTTAGCGGCTAACGGCAAGTTCAAGCTCAAGAGCAACGGCTTCAAGCGCAGCGGCTATACCTTCGGAGGTTATACCGTACGCCGTTCGAGCGACGGCAAGTGGTATACCACCGACGCGGGCTGGCAGACCCAGAGCGAGATATATGACAACGAGTATACATATAAGGTATATCCCCAGGGCAACAGCTATACACTCGGCACACCGTGGATAGGCGGCATAAATTCATCATGCACATTCACCTTCTACGCTCAGTGGATACCCGATAAGTCCACCGTAGAGTTCTTCGATAACTACAGCGGTTACAACTATATACTCGGCTCAGATCTCTCTTCCGACTACTCAGACTACATTTACTCGAGAGATAACTCGGTATACTCCGTGTCGGTAGACTCGTTCGAGAGGCTCAATAACGCTGACTCACTCAAGATAGTGGGCAAGTCCGCCGGTGAGATGGGCAGCGATCTGGCGATCGGCACCTCTACCGGACTCGGCTGGGGCAACGGCTACAGCCAGCTCTGCGATGTGGGGGACGATCAGGACTATTATCTCCGCTTCTGCGCCAAGTCGAGCGTAGAGGGCGCTAAGATGTATATACGCTGGGGCTTCAGCGGCAGCTTTGAGTCGGTCACACTGACTAAGAGCTGGAAGATATATACCGTGCTTCTGCCTAAAAACCGCTTTTACGGCGCGGCTCTGCACCCGTACTTTGATAAAAAGGGCACCTACTACCTCAACTCTCTCGCCATGGGCATAGGTCGCACTACCAACGTAACTCCCGAGTCGGGCAGCTACGCCGCTGATCCCGTGACGGTGACTAGAGGCTCTACGCTCACATCCATGCCGACACCGGCGCGCAGCGGCTACAGCTTTGTCGGCTGGTTCACCGAGGCGGAGGGCGGCGAGCGGGTGACGACTTCTACTGTTATCAACTCCGTCAGCCTCAGGCTCTACGCTCACTGGGTCAAGGATGTATCTTATACTCCCGTCAAGACCCTTGTATCTAACGGACACCTGTATGAGCTGTACGACAACCAGATGGGCTGGGAGGACGCCGAGGAGTTCTGCGAGGAGCTGGGCGGACATCTGATAACCGTAGACAGCAACTACGAGAACACCGTGGCTTACGATATGATCAGCGACAGACAGGGCTACTGCTGGATAGGTCTTAACTACAATATCCTAACCGACAGCTGGGAGTGGGCGAGCGGTGACTGGTATATATTCAACCGCTGGTACAAGCCCTCTTACGGTACCGAGTACAGCGGCGAGCATTACGCCATGATGTACCCGATGAACATAGGTACTACAGCCTATGCGGGCACATGGGACAAGTGCGTAGGCAGCAGCACGCGCAACTCATACTACTGTTACTATAACTCGTTCTTCATCTGTGAGTATGACAGCACCGCGACCCTCGGCGACGCCGACGGCAGCGGAGATGTGGATATCACCGACGCTTCTGTAGTGCAGCACAAGCTGATAGGTGCGTGGGTACCTTACGGAGAAGAGCAGCTCATGTGCGCCGATGTAGACGGCGATGACTCGCTTACGATGGTAGACGCTACATTTATACAGAGATACAGTACTTATATAGAGATACCTTATATCATAGGAACGCGTATCTGATATCGAAATGCTTCGACAACGCCTTTGTCCTTAACGGGACAGGGGCGTTTTTTCAGTTAGTAGTTAGGAGTGAGGAGTTAGGAATATATGGCGGGCTCAGCCCGCACCTCAGTCTTGACAGGCGCCAGCCTGCCTGCGCCCTCCGCCTTGTTCTGCGAAATTCTCCGCTAATATCTTTTTAAAGCTTTTTATTGCTACTTAGTATTAACCGATTTTCACATAAACTTCACATAGTTTTCACATAAGCAACACATTAGTATCATATTGACGGTCTATAATATCAAGTATCACAGAATGATCTTCGGCACGGTTCAACTGCGAAGACGTTGATACAGCTTACTCCTAACCCTCATATAACACAGGGAAGGCGCTTCGAAAGAGGCGTCTTTTCTGCTTTGCGTACATTTTAGATAAAATAAAAGTAAACATTTTATGAAAGATGCCTCAAAGCATTGACGTTGAGGTAAAATAATGGTAATATAGAATAAATCGAGGGGCGGGTGTGACTTGCTTCTTGTTGAATGTGTACAAATAAACCGAACTTTTTTGTGTATATTACCCTACGGAGGATATATGAAGAGGTTTTTACGCTTCGCGGTGTGCGCGATCATGTGCTTTGCGCTCGTTACCGCGAACCTGTGCTTTTCCTCTGCCGCCGACAAATACTTCTCCAAGGCGGAGATGCTGCTGATAAAAGATGATATCGAAGAAGACGCCGGAGTCGGGGCTTCGGCTTCCGTTCAGGGCGCCTGCACCGACGGCAAGTACGCGTATTTCGCCCTCTCGGGCAGCTTTACGACCATATTGAAGTACGATATGGGTACATGGGAGCTGGTCGATGAGGAGAAGATCAGCAACATGGGTCACTCAAACGACATGACCTATAACCCTAACAAAAAGTATCTTGTGGTAGCTAACAACGCGCCTTACTATGATAAGGTCACTCTGATAGACGCCGAGTCACTTGACGTCATCAAGGATGTACAGATCACTCAGGACATCTACTCTATAGCCTATAACGCCGAGCGTAAGCAGTACGCTGTAGGTATATCTGGCAGCTACGACTATACCCTGCTGGGCGAGGACTTCAAGGCTATACAGGACGAGGACAAGGTAAAGGCTAAAGAAAAGGAAAAGGACGAAGAAAAGAAAAAAGAGATGAACACCGACAAGGTGTTTGAGGGCGTCGATACCGGCTATACACGCCAGGGCTGTGACTGTGACGATGATTATATATACTTCGTCCAGAGCGGCGGAAAGAATCTCATAGTCGTCTATGACTATGAGGGCAACCACATCGCCAACATTCCTATGGACGATACCGATGAGGTCGAGAACATCTTTCATGTCGGCAACACATATTACGCCACCATGCATTATTACGGCAACCGCGTGCACAGGATAGGCTTCTCACCTGAGACGGACATCAGCTTCAAGGTGTACTATGACGCGAACGGCGGCGAGGGCGAGATGAAGCCCACCACCGTACACTACGGCGATAAGACCAAGCTGAGCAAGTGCAAGTTCACTAAGGAAGGCTACTTCTTCGGCGGCTGGAGAGCTCAGCGCGACTGCGACGGCAGCTATATCGGCTACCGCAACGGCGCTAAGGATTATGAGTGGCTGAGCAAGGACGATGTCTTTACCTATGTTCCTTACTATGATGAAGAGACCGTCTCCGAGACTGTCAGATACGGCAACGTAAAGCTCAGCGCGATTTGGATCAATGAGCGCTACGGCATCGACTTTGATACCGACGGCGGCGAGGGTCATATGGATCCCGTGACTGTCGCTTACGCCGAAGAGCTGACCTTGCCCGAGACAGGCTTCTCTAAAGAGGGATATGTCTTTGACGGATACTCGGCGTTCCGCGAGACGGACGGCAAGACCTACGGCTACCGCAAGGGCAGCGATAAGCCTGAGTGGCTGTACAGCGCCGACGCCGAGCGGCTGCATATCTTCAAGCCCGGCGATAAGGTCAGCAAGCTGACTTATGACGGCAGAGTTACCATGACCTCACGATATAAGTTTGCCTATACCTTCGGTAATGACGGCAGTACTCTGGTAGAGTATGTCGGCGTGGATGAAAAGGTCGTCATCCCCGATAACTCCGGCGAGCTGACGACTCTCGCAGAGGGCTCTATCAAGGACAACTCGTCAATGACCGAGCTGTACATACCCGCCGGCGTGAGCAGTCTTAAAAAGGAGGCTGTCTCCAACTGCCCCAAGCTCAGGAGCATATACTTTGAGGGCAATCTGCCCCGCGAGTTTGACTCCGCGGGCGTGAGCGGAGCCGATAACCCCGCTGTGTATAAGGTGCGCAACGGACAGGCGTTCTGCATCGGCTTTTATGCGGGCGAGGCAGGCGCCGAATTGGTACGCTGTCACGCGTGGATGCTTGACAAGAGTCTTAAAGAGAATAAATACGTAAGATAAAAGCAAAGGCTGCCGCGTGATACGGCAGCCTTTTTTAGTTAGGAGTTAGGAGTTAGGAGTGAGGAATTAGGAGAGAAGGGAAACACGCTGTCATCCCGAGCGTGTCGAGGGATCTTTATCCGGACTTCAGCCGCGAGATTCTTCGACTGAACGCCGCATGGTTGCCCTTGTGTCGCCTTCGGCTAACGGGCGGGTCAGGCGGGCGGGTCAAGACCCGCCCCTACAATAAGCGCAGTCACGCTTAGAGCCTTCCCCTCAAGGGGAAGGCATTACAAATCCAAAACGCGGACACGCGTGTCAGCGTTTTCCTTAACTCCTCACTCCTAACTCCTAACTCCTCACTTCTGACCCCTCACTCCTGCCCGATCCTCACCGCGTTCTCAAAGCCGATCTCAGCCCCGTCGGGCAGGGTCAGCATCCGCGGCAGACCGCTGATCGCTCTTATCTCGGCGTCGCCGTAGGGTGTAGGCATGGTATAGATATCGTCGCCGTCCTCGCTGCCCTTATATGAGGCGCTGTCGAGGTAGTTGAGAGCGTTGTGCAGCATCGACGGCAGAGCGGCAGAGGGGATGTAGTCGCAGTTGATCTCGGTTTTCATGCCGTTTTTGCCTATACTCAGCCCGTCATCCGTGTACTCAAAGCTCATGCCCTCTACGGTGTAAGGGGCGGTCATAAGGAACATCAGAGAGTCGCTGTGCGCTGTCAGCCTGCCTCGGTATTCGGTATCGCCGAGGGCGGTATAGAAGTCGGATTCAAAGGCGTCGGCTAAGCCGGGCGGCTCTGCGGAACAGGCGCTCAGGCTCAGCAGGATACATATAAGGGCTGACAGTGACAGTATTCGCTTCATAGTTACCTCCAAACAATAAGGGTCTGTCGTATTAAAGAAATAATGTCATTCTGAACATCGGTGATGAGGTGCTGTCCAAATCTATGATTTGGCTTACAGCACCCATGCTTTAGCTGGAATCTTAAAATGCTTACTTTGTTGTCAGATTTCACATAATAGGTCTTATGTGATTGGATGAATTGCACTGTAAGATCCTTCGACTTCGCTCAGGATGACATCGGTTAGGGGCTGTCACACTAAGTGCGTGACAGCCCCTTTTGACTTCCTGTTATGGTTTTTAGGCGTTTACTTCTTGCTTGCTGACTCGGCTCTCGAGTAGATACGGGGCAGAGCCTCTATGATATCCGACGGCAGCATGGCGGTCTTTGACTTCTCCGCAGCAGCCGCGTCACCTGCCAGAGCGTGTATATGCACTCCCGCTGCAGCGGCGTCGAGGGGCTTTGCGCCCTGAGCCGTGAGCGATGCAATTATGCCCGCCAGCACATCGCCCGAGCCTCCCTTAGCCATACCGCTGTTGCCCGCGGTATTCTCGTACAGCTCGCTGCCCAGCTCGCTGCCGCGCGCTATATAGGTGCGGTGGCTCTTGAGCGCAAGCGTGACACCTCTGTGTGAGAAGGCGAAGTCCGAGGCGGCTTTTGCCGGGTCGCTCAGTACGGTCTCTACGCTCAGTCCGCTCAGACGCGAGAACTCCTTGATGTGCGGGGTCAGTATCACCTCTGTGGTTATATCATCTAATAGATGTATATGCGAGCTCAGAGCGTTTATGCCGTCGGCGTCGATTATCACGGGACACACGGCGTTTTTGAGCACGGCGCTCAGCACCTCGGCGGTGTCCTCGGTGTTGCCCATGCCGCAGCCTATGAGGATCGCCGTAGCCTTTTTTATCATATCGAGTATCACGGGGATATCGTCGGGGCATACGGTGCCGCGTGGGCTGCCGTGTACAGGCACGCATACGCTCTCGTATACCGATGAGGCGAATATCGGATAGACGCTCTCGGGGATGATCTGGTACATCAGCCCGACTCCCGAGCGCAGAGCCGCCTTAGCCGAAAGCACCGCGGCGCCCGAAAAGCCGCGGCTGCCCGTTATCGAGCACAGCGTGCCCATGGTGCCCTTGTGAGCGTCGTCGGGGCGATGGGGGAGACGACTGATGATATCGTTAAATTCGATCGTTTTCATATATTATAAAGTATTTACCGATTGCCGAGAGATCACAGCTGCTTATTCAAAAACAGCTTTTTTCTCAGGTCGTTGTCAAAGTACGGCTTCATGCCCTCTATGAGCTGTTCGTTAGGTGTGAAGAGTATCGCGCACTTGCCCTTAGCCTCGTTGCGGAAGGACGCCACATAGTTATCCTCCGAGAACTCCTTGGCGCTCGCTCTGTATACCTTGTTGAAATGATGAGCTGTCATAGCCTCGTCGTTGTAACGGAAGAAGTCGTCAAATTGCTTTACGTCTACCTTGACTATGGGCTTGCGTCTGCGCTTAGCTATGATCTTGTCGATACGCAGGGTGGATGACAGAAAGGAGTATTCGTACTCTACCTTGAGCGAGGTGATGAAGTACCATGCTCCGTAGACGCAGAAGAGTATCGCAAACATACCTATGACGGCGAGATACGCTATCCTCGTGATCAGAGCCGCGGCGATGAAGCCCGCGGGTATACCCAGCGCTACTAAGATGATCAGAGCTATCTTCAGCCCGTACTGCGCGTTGCGCTCCTTGGGCACTACCTGTTCTATGAGTGTGTTGTTGTCCATTTGTATAACCTCTTTTCGGATAAAAGGGTAGGTGACAGGCGATATTATCGGCAGCTCACCTTTGACCACACATTACTTTACCATATTATAAGATATTTTTCAATAAAGACTTGCAAAATTCTGCCGATGATGATAGAATAATACTTAATAACGCAGTGACGGAGAGAGTAACCCTCGATTAACCGGCAGAGAGCTTGTATCATAGGCTGAGAGTACGGGCGGATGAGGCGCGGGCGAAGTTCACTCCCGAGCGGCAGAGCTTAAATCAATTATGAATTTGGAATGAGGAATTAGGAATTATCGGGAAAGCATAGCGGCTTTTCATTTGGATAATGTCATAATAAGAGAGATATTCAAGCTTTTAGTGGATCAGCGCATCAAAGATCGTCAGATCGGGCGCGGGTAATACTATTTAATTCCTAATTACTAATTCCTAATTTCTGATTGACAGTAGGCTTTGACGGGTGACGCCGTTATACGTCGACGAGTGTCCCGTGCATTATTCTGTACGGGAAATTTGGGTGGTACCGCGGTCTTTCCGTCCCTTGTGGATGGGAGGACTTTTTTAATGAGGAATTAGGAATTAGTAATGAGGAATTGTTTGACGGTAAAGCGCGCCGAAAGATTATAGTGATAATTGGACATAAAGTAAGTACGACATACTTTTATTGTCTTTAGCTATTTAATCTTTGATGAGGCTTTGTATCATGTCAACATCCCTTTGTTATAGATCCCTTTATTCTATTTCCTAATTCCTAATTCCTCATTCCTAATTATACAAACCGGAGGTAAATATGAAAGAGAAATTAGAACAGCTCAGGCAGCAGCTCATGTCCGATCTCAGCGCTGCCGCCGACGGACAGGCTCTCGAGGGCTTGCGCGTCAAGTATCTGGGCAAGAAGGGCTCTGTCACCGACCTGCTCAAGTCGATGAAGTCCCTTTCAAATGAAGAGAAAAAGGAGTTCGGACAGCTCGTCAACGGACTCAAGGCACAGGCTGCCGAGAGTATCTCAAAGCGCGCCGAGGAGCTCAAGGAGCTTGAAATCAAGCGTGAGATCGAGCTCATGCCCGAGTTTGACCTCACCATCCCCACCAAGGAGGACAGAGGCTCGTATCATCCCATCACGCTGGTACAGCGCGAGTGCGAGCGCATCTTCACCACAATGGGCTTCAACGTAGAGGACTATCCCGAGGTGGTCACCGACTATGAGTGCTTTGAGGCGGTCAACGTGCCTAAGGATCACCCCGCCAGAGATATGCAGGACACCTACTATCTCACTAACGGCGAGCTGTTGAAGAGCCAGACCTCAGCCGCTCAGAACGCTATCCTCAAGAAGTACGGCAAGCGCCTCATGGAGGAGGGCATGCCCATCCGCGCTATCTTCCCGGGCAGATGCTTTCGCAACGAGGCTACCGACGCCACTCACGAAAACACCTTCTTCCAGATGGAGGGCGTGATGGTAGACAAGGATATATCTATCAGCAACCTCATCTACTTCATGAAGACCATGCTCTCTGAGGTCTTTCAGAGAGATATAAAGGTACGCCTTCGCCCGGGCTTTTTCCCCTTCGTAGAGCCGGGCTTCGAGCTTGACATAAGCTGCCTTATCTGCGGCGGCGAGACAGGCTGTCCCTCGTGCAACCACAGCGGCTGGCTGGAGCTGTGCCCCTGCGGCATGATCCACCCCGAGGTGCTCAAAGAGGGCGGCATCGACCCCGATGAGTACACCGGCTTCGCGTTCGGCCTGGGTCTGACCAGACTCGCCATGATGAAGTACGGCATCAAGGATATCCGTGACCTCAACAGCGGCTCGCTCAAGGTTATGAGCCAGTTCACGGATGATAAGTAAGGAGGGCGCCATATGTTTTTGTCAATGAATTGGATCAAGGATTTTGTAGATCTGAGCGGGCTTGACGACTTAAAGCTCATCAACCAGTTTTCTCTTTCTACCGCCGAGGTAGAGAACGATATACAGTTCAAGGGCTCTGATATCAGCGGCATAGTCGTAGCCGAGATCAAGAGCGTGGAGCCTCATCCCGAGTCTAAAAAGCTGCATCTGCTCAAGGTTGACGCGGGCGAGCCCGAGCTCACCGACGTAGTATGCGGCGCGCCTAACGTCAGAGTAGGCATGAAGACCGCCTTTGCCAAGGTGGGCGCTAAGATAGGCGACATAGAGATCGCTTCCCGTCCTCTCGCGGGTTATATGAGCTACGGTATGTGCTGCTCCGAAAAGGAGATAGGCATATCCGACGACAACTCCG
This sequence comes from uncultured Ruminococcus sp., assembly GCA_902776975.1. GTDB lineage: Bacteria > Bacillota > Clostridia > Oscillospirales > Acutalibacteraceae > Ruminococcoides. The sequence continues at coordinate 74,107 of CACYSI010000004.1, read as the reverse complement.
GCATCATGGATATCACCGATGACGTCAAGAACGGCACCGACCTCAAGGATATCTACGCCATAGATGACATCATCTTTGAGGTAGACAACAAGAGTCTGACCAACCGTCCCGACCTGTGGAGCCACTACGGCATTGCTCGTGAGTTCGCCGCTATCGCTCAGAGACCGCTCGCGGCATTGGATTTTGACGACCTCAGCGCTTACGATGATCTGCCCAAGGTCGATATGAAGATCGAGGATCCGCTGTGCTACAGATACTCGTGCCTGCAGTTTGAGAACATCAGCCGCGGCGTAAGCCCCGTGGATATGCGTATCAGGCTGTTCTACTGCGGTATGAGAGCTATCAACTTCCTCGCCGATATGACCAACTACCTCATGCTCGAGATGGGTCAGCCCATGCACGCCTTTGACAGCCGTAAGGTAGAGAACATCCGCGTAAAGCGCTTTGATAAGGAGTTTGAGTTTGAGACTCTCGACGGCGTAGAGCGTCATATAGACTCCGATACCCTGATGATCTGCAACGGCGATACTCCCGTAGCTATCGCGGGCATCATGGGCGGACTCGACAGCGAGATCGTAGACGATACCCACACCCTGACTCTCGAGTCTGCTACCTTTGACGCGGCGTCTATCCGCAAGTCTACCGTCCGCCTCTCTCACCGCACCGACGCCTCTATGAGGTATGAGAAGAGCCTCGACCCTGAGTTGACAGTTGCCGCCATAGCGAGATTTGTATTTCTTTTAAAGAAATATGACAGCGGTATCGAGGTAGTGTCCGCTCTGACCGACGACTACGCCTATAAGTATCCTCAGGTCGCTCTGAGCTTTGACAAGGCGTTTGTAGATAAGTACACCGGTATCGAGATAGACAACGATACTATCGTGGGCACGCTCGAGCGCTTAGGCTTCGGCGTGACATACAGCGAAGACAGCTTCACCGTAGACGTACCCTCGTGGAGAGCTACTAAGGACGTCACCATCAAGGCTGATATCATCGAGGAGATCACCCGTATCTACGGTTACGATAATTTTGAGATACATACAGCCGACGCTCCGCTCTTCCCGACCCGTCCCGAGCCTGTCAAGCAGGATGAGGACAGCGTCAAGGATATCCTCGTCAAGCACTTCAACCTGCATGAGCTGCACTCTTATGTATGGAACTACGCCGATGAGCTCAAGGCTCTGGGAATAGCCAACGTGGGCGAGATCAAGCTCGAGGGCGCCACCAACCCCAACATCGAGACCATCCGCAAGACCATGATCCCAACTCAGCTGTGCCAGGTCAGGTCGAACCTCGGCTGGGCTGATGAGTTCGGTATCTTTGAGGTGGGCAGAGTAGTCAGCGGCATGACGGACGATAACCTCTGCATCGAGAACAAGCTGCTGGGCGTCACCCTGTACAAGAAGGGCATGGATGTACGCTCGCTGTACTTCAGGATGAAGACCATAATCGAGACTCTCGCGGACGAGATCAAGCATAAAAAGGTCAGCTATAAGAGAGCCGAAACTTCATTTGACTGGGAGCATCCGGTCAACCTGAACAGCGTCATCATCGACGGTGAGGTCATAGGCAGGATAGGTCTGATACATCCCTCGGTTATGAAGAAGCTCGATAAGCGCGCCTCAGTGGTATTCGCCGAGCTGGATATGGATAAGCTAGCCGCCGTTGAGAACGCCTCTATCAGCTACGAGGAGCCGTCTAAGTTCCCGGGCATCGAGATAGACCTGAGCTTCTTGACCTCGCGCTTCGCTCCTATCAAGGAGGCTATAGAAAGAGCCGCCTGTGAGCTGATACGCTCGGTAGAGGTCATAGATATCTACGAGGCGGGCGACGCGTCATCTATAGCGGTGCGCCTGACCTTCGCGGACAGCTCCCGCACCCTGACCAGAGAAGAGGTCACAGCCGTGACCGACGGCATAGTAGCGGACCTTGAGTCAAAGAGAATATTGCTGAAAAAATAAGTAATTATGCAAAACAAGTGCCGATCTACGTCTGTATTAACGCAGACGCGGATCGGCACTAATAATTTTCTTTATTATATCAGTTTAAACTCTTTGCTGCTTCCAGCAATTTTTGCGAGCATCTGAGAGATACCTCTGAGTAATAAAGAGCTTCGGCATCGTTAAGATCTTTGTTTTCGATTTCTTTAAATTCTTTAGTCATTTCTACTTCTTTAGAAACAAGATCCATATACTCATTGAGCATGGTCATATCCGTAGAATCATAATTTTTGACAAACTCGCAGTATTCGTCCACAAATGCTTCGTAACTGTCAATAGCTTCTTTTATATCTGCCCGGATAATACCTTGATTATCGGAATCTGAGCCTTTGTTTTCATCTTTTTTCGGAGCCTCTGTTTCGTTGGTTTTCGTTTTGGCTGCCTCAGTTTCAGGCGCGTCGGTTTCGGAAACAGTTGCTTTCTGTTCCTCTTTTGCTTCGGTTGATTTTTTGGTTTCGATCGCTTGTGTAGGTTCGCTGTTATCCTTATTGCCTGCCTGTTTATTGTTTCCGCCGCACGCTGCAAGAGATAATACTATCATCATACCCAAAACGATTGCAATTGCCCTTTTCATTATCTTTCCTCCTTGTTTTATGTAATTAAAAAAGGCGCACATTGAAGCTGTGCGCCAAAAAACACATAGCTCCAATAGTCGCCAAACTAATTTTCAATATCAATACCAATCAACTCCAAAAGGGATAGCATGATATGAGCACAGTGTTTTTATCGTGAAATAAAAACACTATCCCCTTAAAATGAGCTGATTATTCATTATAATATTATTTTACTGAAAACTAGTTGGCATAACTATCCTAACATAATCTGATTGTTTTTTCAATATCTTTTTATACTAAATAAAAATCTAAGCTGAATAAATAACAACCCGTCTGCATTGTAACAGACGGGTTAGGTGGAGAGTATTATTACTTTGTCATGAACAGCACGCCGAGGGTATTGGGACCGCAGTGGCTCGAGATGGTGCATGAGGCTCTGGTGATGTGTATCTCGTCAAAGATGTTCTTAGCCTTGAGCGCGTCGTATACCATGTCTATGTACTTCTTATCGGTGCCCGCGTGGGTGATGAACACACGGCTCGGGTCGATGTTATCGTACTTGGCTAAGGTGTCCTCCATGTACTGCAGCAGCACCTTGTCGTACTTGCCGCGATACTTTTTGCCTACCACCATGGCGGCGCCGTTATCGTTCTGTACCTCTATGGAGGGCTTAAGGCTGAGCAGGTTAGCTCCTAACATAGCCACTGCCGAGCATCTGCCGCCCGCGTGCATGAAGTCGAGCCTGTCGAGCACGAAAGAGGCGTGAGCCTTAGTGTGCATCGCGTCTACCTGCTCGGCTATCTCCTTTGCGGACAGGCCCTTATCGCGCAGCTCGCACGCCTTGATGACCAGCAGTCCCGAGCCTGTAGAGAGGTTCTGTGAGTCTACCACATATACATGACCGTCAAAGTCCTGAGCGGCTAAGGTAGCGCTCTGATGCGTGACGCTCAGCTTGGAGCCGAGGCTCAGATGTACTACGTCATATCCCTTGTCGGTGAACTGCCTGAAGTAGTCCGCGTATTCGCCTACGCTGCCCGCCGTGGTGTGAGGCAGCTCCTTGGTCTTGTAAAAAATCTCATACAGCTCTTCGGGCTTGATGTTGACCCAGTCCTCGTAGCTCTTGCCGCCAATGACTATGTGCAGCGGCATACAGGTCACGCCGTAGCGCTGTTCAAGCTCCCGGTTAAGATCGCAGGTGATGTCCGATGAGATGATTACTTTGTTGCTCATATCAGTTCCTCCGTTTATGGGTGGTAGGTTGCCGTTTTCTGCGTTTTTTCATCGCAAAACGACAAAAATCAGCAAACTTGATATTGTATGCTCCGCGTTTATTTGCTATACTATTATACAACAAAGTACAAAAAAATCAAGTGCGGAGGTTTATTATGATAAAAAGGTATTCTTATGACCCCGTTATCGGCACGGGAGCGACTGTCAGAGAGATTGAGATATCCGTCGGCGAGCCGCTGCCGTTCACTCTGACGGACGACGGTGTATTTGTATATGAAATGGACGGCGATACCCGCGTCTACGGACTCGGCGAGACCGTGAGAGGCATGAACAAGCGCGGCTGGATATATGAGAGCTTCTGCTCCGACGAGCCTTTCCATACCGAGGACAAGCGCTCACTCTACGGCGCTCATAACTTCGTCCTCATAGACGGAGAACAGCGCTTCGGCGCCTTCTTCGATACTCCGGGCAGGATAACCTTCGACATAGGCTATACAGACAGCTCCGTGATGACCGTGACTCCCGATGATACACAGAGCCCGCGTCTCGAGCTGTACATCATCACGGGCGACTCGCTCAGAGATATCGTCAGACAGTTCCGCTCGCTTATCGGCAGGAGCTACACGCCGCCCAAGTGGGCTTTCGGTTACGGTCAGAGCCGCTGGGGCTACGTCAATCAGGAGGACATCATCCGCTGCGCCGACTCTTACCGCGACGCCGGCATACCTATCGACATGATCTACCTCGATATCGACTACATGGACAGCTTCAAGGATTTCACCGTCAGCCCCGAGAGGTTCCCCGACCTCAAGGGTCTCGCCGCAGAGATGAAGCGGCGCGGCATCCGCCTCATACCTATCATCGACGCGGCCGTCAAGAGGGAAGAGGGCTTTGATGTATATGACGAGGGTCACGAGAGGGGATATTTCTGCAAGGATAAGGACGGCGGGGATTTCGTCGTGGGCGTATGGCCCGGCATGAGCGTACTGCCCGACTTTTTCGACCCCGAGGTTCGCCGATGGTTCGGTATGAAGTACAAGACCCTGACCGATATGGGCATAGAGGGCTTTTGGAACGATATGAACGAGCCTGCGCTGTTTTACAGTGAAAAGGGGCTTGATAATGCTTTTAAAGAAATAAAAGACTATGAGGGCAAGCAGCTCGGAGCGCTCAACTTCTTCGGCGCGAGGGATGTGTTCAACCGTCTCGCCAATTCCGACTCCGACTACGGCAGCTTTTATCACAGCAGCCCCGAGGGCAGGTTCATACACCGTGATGTACATAATCTGTACGGCAGTCTGATGACCAGGAGCGCATATGAGGCTTTAAAGGAACTGAGACCCGACACCGAGCCTATGCTGTTCTCGCGGGCGTCATACATCGGCGCTCACCGTTACGGCGGCATCTGGACGGGCGACAACCACAGCTGGTGGAGCCATATCCTGCTCAGCATGCAGCAGATGCCCGCCCTCAATATGTGCGGCTTTTTGTTCTCCGGCAGCGATATCGGCGGCTTCAACGGCTGCTGCACCCGCGACCTGCTCATACGCTGGCTGAGCTTTGCCGTATTCACTCCGCTCATGCGCAACCACGCCGCGGCGGGCACACGCTCTCAGGAGGCGTTCGCCTTCGGCGATACCGAGGTGTTCAGACATATCATAACGCTCAGATACAGGCTGCTGCCGTATATCTACAGCGAGTTTGTCAAGGCTGTCGAGAGCGACGATATGTACTTCCGTCCCCTGCGCTTTGACTATGAGGATGACGAGATCGCGGCGACGGTTGAAGATCAGCTCATGGTCGGCGACGCCTTGATGATAGCTCCGGTCTATACTCAGAACGCTGTCGCGCGCCATGTTTATCTGCCCGAGAAGATGATACAGTACCGTATGAGCGGGGGAGAAATTTCTACAGAAGAATTAAACAAGGGCTGGCACTATATAAGCGTACCGCTCGGCGATGTGGTCTTTTTCGCCAAGCGCGAGATAACCTTCGCCGACCCGGTGATGAATACATCTGAGCTCGCTTTTAATTAGGAATTAGGAAATAGGAATTAGGAATTATAGGAAACGCTGACGCGTTTTTGATCTGTAAATCAGGCGAGGGATCACAATTTCTATGAAACCACGCTTCAATATTATGCGTTCGGTTAAGAGCTGCTGTTGTCTCACATTCAATTCCTAATTCCTCATTACTCATTCCTAATCAAGAAATCGCGCAGCGCGCGCATTTCGCATAGCCATCTCCCGTTGTTGAGCAGCAACAAACCGGGAGGGCATATAAATCTTTTTTACCTTATAGGAAACGAGCAGTTTCCTAATAAGGTAAAAAAAGCCCCTTCCGAAGAAGGAGCTTTGATCACTCGATTAACTTACAGGATTATCTCGCCGTCTGTTGTGCCCGCGAGACCAGCCGCGTTGGCTTCGTCTGTGTCGAGATGTACCGCGGGAGCGTACTTGGGAGATACACGCACGATAACATCGTCAAAGATCAGCTTTCTTCCGTTATCGCCTACAGCTACCTTTACTATCTGCTTATCCTCTACGCCGTACTCGGCTGCGCTCTCGGGGGTCATGTGGATGTGGCGCTGAGCTACGATGACGCCGTGATCTATCTCTACCTCGCCCTCGGGGCCTCTGAGGACGCATCCGGGTGTGCCGGCAAGGTCGCCCGACTCACGGATGAAGCCCTGTACGCCCAGCTTGCGGGTCTCTGTCATAGAGATCTCTACCTGATCCTCGGGTCTGAACGGTCCGAGTATGGACATGGTGATCTCACCCTTGGGGCCGACTACGGTCACCTTCTCTACGCAGGCGAACTGTCCCGGCTGAGAGAGGTCTTTCTTGTTGGTCAGGGTCTTGCCCTCGCCGAAGAGTGTGGCGAAGGTCTCGGCTGTAACATGCAGATGATGCGCCGAGGTCTCGACCATAATTGTAGATTTCATAATAATTACCACCAATCATTAAGCTATTTCCTTTTGGATAGCTATATTATAAAACAATACACCCGGGATTTCAAGATTATTATAGAATTAAGGTGAATATTTTGGCAGAAATGAAAGATATACAGGCTCGCTGTCTGGGCTGTACCGCCTGTCGCCTGTGCGAAAAGCGCCATAACGTAGTTTTCGGCGTCGGCGATCCGCGCGCGAGAGTCATGTTCATAGGGGAGGGACCCGGTGAGCAGGAGGATATACAGGGCGAGCCCTTTGTAGGCAGAGCAGGTCAGCTGCTCGACAAGATGCTCTTCGCCATTGACCTCGACAGACATAAGAACATCTATATCACCAACATCGTCAAGTGCCGCCCGCCCATGAACCGCGATCCTCAGCCCGACGAGCAGGACAGCTGTATCGGTTATCTGAGGGAGCAGACGCGCGTCATCCGCCCGAGGATCATAGTGACCTTAGGCAGGATAGCCGGCATGAGGCTCATCAAGCCCGATCTCAGGATAACCCGCGAGCACGGCAGCCTGATCGAGCGCAAGGGCATATGGATGATGCCTATGCTGCACCCCGCCGCGCTGCTTCGTAATCCGAGCCAGACGGAAGGCGCGTTCAAGGACTTTATAGTTCTCAGAGAGAAAATAAAAGAGGTCTGTCCGGAGGTTTATTCTAATTAGGAATTATGAATTATACTAATTCCAATTAAAACGCTTAAATAAGATATTTGCGGAAAATTTCGCAGAGCAAATTGGCTTAGTGTCACTGCTGGCGCCTGTCAAGATCGACAACGCAGCTATGCGGAATTTAACGCAATAGATGTTAAAGGGTTTTATTTGAAATTAGTATTAGGAGTTAGGAATTAGAAATTTACGGTGATGTGTGAATATTGAACGTTTTACGGCGGGCGTGGCGCGAGTGTCATGCCCGTACCTGTATATTGTAGGGGGGGTGCTTGCTCCTCCCGACTAGAGCCGCTCCTATCAAAAAAGCCTACCCGACAGATCGGATAGGCTTTTTGATATTCTGTTACGCTTTTAGCGCTCTGTCCAGCCAGACCTCGGCGATATCCAGAGCCACATACAGCCCGTTCTTCTCGCTGGACTTGACCAGCTGCTTGCGGGGGCTGAGATCGGGGTCGGTAGCGAGCAGCTGTATAGCTACCTTGTCGGCTATCTCGGCGCCGTTTACTTCTTTCTTAGTCTTTATCTGCATCCTGATGACAAACTTCTCGTCCATGCTGCCGTAGTACAGCTCGTCGCCGCACCTTACCAGAGGCTTGCCCTTATAGGTCGAAAATTCCTTTTCAGCCATGGAATCAATCCCTTCTTATATAGTGTGATCAAATATTGAGGTAAGTCTTGACCATGACCTCAAGCAGGTCGTCGCGGTCGATCTTACTGATGATGTTGCGGGCGTTGCCGTATGTAGTGATGTAGGTAGGATCCTCGCTGAGGATATAGCCGACTATCTGGTTGATAGGGTTATAGCCCTTCTTTTTGAGAGCGTTATACACGGTGGTCAGAGCCTCTTTCATCTCGTCGTCACGGTTGCCGCCCAGTGAGAATACCATAGTCTTATCTAACATACAAACACCTCCATCGTAGTATTTCTTATCTATTATACTACATTATTTGTAATAATGCAAGTCTGAGATTTCAGCCGCTTATTCAGCCGAGATCTCAGCCGCCTCAACATCGTTTTTATATATCATATCATGTATGGCTGTGACCGCTTCATCCGAGATATTGCAGCTCAGGCGATACATGGGCACCGTCTCCATGAGCTTGTCCATCAGGTCGAGCAGAGCCGACATCTTACTCTTGTCAGATGGCATGACCGTCTGCTGCAGAATCAGGCTCAGAGCCTCAAAGGGCGTTATCCTCTCCGCGAAGTTCTCGGGAGCCTGACGGATAAAGACGACCGCCTTGATCGGAGCGCTGATGTTTGAGCCGATGTTGTGCTTGCCCATCCACGGCGTGCCGTAGATGCTGAAGCGTCCGTCTCGTTCGCGTACAAGCGGCTTATCGTCGTTTATCATCTGTACGTCGTCGCCGAAGTGTCTCCTCCACAGGGCCGCGTGTGTGCTCTTGCCGGTACCCGACGGAGCCGTGAAGATGATACCGTCGCCCTTGTAGCTCAGGCACGAGCAGTGCAAAAAGAACCCGCCTTTGTCTATGATATAGTCGCAGATCACACGCAGCACGGCTACAGCCTCGCTGATATATCCCGAATAAGACGCGCCGTGTATCTCCTGTGACAGCTCCTCTTCATATCGTATCATCTCGTCTGTCGTCTCTATATACAGCTCATACTCATCGCTGTCCGTTTGGTAGTCAGCCATATATTCGTATGTGCCCTCGTATCTTGCCTTTACGGCTATGTTCATATCCGCTATACGGTAGATCTTCATAATTACTCTCTGTTACTCTTGTTTTTCTTTATTATAGCATAAGAATAAGCAGTTGCAACAGTTAATGATAAGATAAGTGATATGAGGAAGTAAATAATGTAGCTGCCGTTTCTGACAATAAGCCCCGATATGATCGAGACAAGTCCCGATATGACCATGGCTATGCCGCAGGCGCGGTTGGCTATATGCCAGTGTTCTTCCGTATCCATGCAGAATTTCATCCTCACGCCGATCAGGTTATTGCGCTTGGTCTTGGGCAGTATGTTGCCGAGTATTATGAACAGCACGCCGATGACCGATGATACGATGACAAAGATCAGGCTCTCTTTGCTTTTCATGATTTCGGGATTAGTCATTATTATAAGTATAAAGATGTTGACGACGTTGAACAGGATGAGGATGACCGTGATGACTGTATCGAGAATGTCGAGATTCTTCTCTGTGCGGCTGTTATCATCGCTCGAGGAGCGTTGGATAAATTTTCTGATAAGGAAATATAAAACTGTCGATACTATTGTTATCGCAGGCAGGATGAACGCCTCGTACTTTGAGCCGTAGCGGTCGGGCGTACCGTTGATCCCGAAGTGCGCGGCTACCGTATCGGGCATGATGAAGAATACTGCTACTGCAGCGCATATCGCGGGCAACAGTGATAAAATGATCATCAGAACGCTTTTTGATTTTTTCATGATAAACCTCCTATGTTTCAGTGATAGCTGTGTTCGATCAAAATTGCTTGAGCCACAGTATAAGCTCGTCGAACAGCGAGGCGTTGAGCTCATAGTAGACAAAGTTCTTCTCCTTGCTCTCGAGCACAAGCTCGCTCTCTTTGAGCAGTCTCAGATGATATGAGAGCGACTGCGGCGACACTCCCAGCTCCTTTGCGATATCGCCCGCCGACATACGGTAGTTTTTCTTGATCAGCGTCAGTATCTCGCGCCGCTGAGGGTCGGACAGGGTCTTGAATGTACTGCCTAACGACATCTGCTCACCTCTGTTTAAAATAATTTTTAAATAGCTGTTTGGACGTATTATATATCGCCGTATGTGTGTTGTCAATAGTTATTTAAAATATTTTTTAATTACTTGCCAAAATAAAAGAGACTGCCTTGCGACAGCCTCTTGATAAGCATATATAATTCTAATACGGAAATAAAATATTCACGGCCACAGCCGCCGCTATTATGACGCCGTCTATAGCTATACAGGCGGGCAGCGGCAGTTTTTTTACAAGCTCTTCGAGTTTCCTCAGCGGCCAGCTGAATACGCTCAGCGACAGTATGAGCGACGTTATCACCGCGAGCGTCAGCACTATGACCTTCCACAGCGGATCGCCGAGCTCCGTTATCATATCAAATACGCCGAAGTGCCACAGCAGCAGCACCAGCGGATAGTGCCAGAAGTAGACTCCGAGGGTGTTTCTGCCCATTTTTGTCAGCAGGGGAGCCTTGCGGTTGGGTATACAGGCGATGACCGATATTATCAGCACTGCCGATATACCGTAGCACAGCATACGGTGGTAGAAGGTACAGCCCTCTATCGGCACTATGCTGTAGGGGTTGCGTCCCGTAAACAGCATACGCAGCGGATATATGGTCTCTCTCATCCTGAAGCACAGCACAAAGTATATCAGCATAAAGGCGAGACCCGTCAGCTTGACGTTCAGCCTGTGCGAGAACTTGCGCACTCTCATGGGCGTCAGATAGTAGCCCGCTGTGTAAAAGGGCAAAAATACAAAGTACCGCATAAGGTAAAACTCGTCGCCCAGCGGCAGAAAGCCCGCGACTATGCCCAGCACGACGGTCAGCGGGAACACGATATACCTGTGAACCCTTTTGAGCAGAAACATCGTGACCGTGTACATGATTATCACGAAGATGTACCACTCCAGCGTAGCTCCGCCGAACATATCCAGACCTACATCCTCGCCGTTCCACCGCCGCATAGCGAAGATGGCTATCTTTAGAATATAGCCGAGTATCAGGTAGCAGGTGATCTTGTGCAGGTTTGGCTTGGCGCCTTTGTCAAACTGCTTCTGGAACAGTCCGCTCAAAAAGATGTACAGCGGCGCGTTAAAGGAGAATACAAACACGAACCAGCTGCGGAACATATCGCTGCGTTCGGTGAACGCCTCCGCAAAGCTGCCTATAACGACCAGAGTTATCACAAGCAGCTTGACATTATCAAATTTATAAATTCGCGGTCTGAATTTCTCGCTCATTATAAACCTCGGATTTATTTTAATTGTTGGTTGATAGTTGGTAGTCGGTAGTTATAGCTACATCCCGATTATACTTAACTTGTCGTAAAAAGTCAATTACTGTTTGATTTGGATATAATCGTTGTTTTTCATTGACATATCGGCTCGGTTGTGCTAATCTTAGTATAGATACCTGACACAAAGGATCGCTCCTGACTGAAAGGCGTCGACAATATCGCTGTGAGTATGAACGCCGATAAGGGGGCTTGGTCGCCTTATCGCTTTATATCCATATTACGAGTGTTTGCCGCGCCTTATGACGCGGCTTTTCTTTTTGTCGTCACAAGAAAGGAGTTTTGCCTTTGGATACCAGAGTAGCCGTAATCAGCATCATAGTAGAGAATGACAGCTCAACAGCCGAGTTGAACTCTCTGCTGTCGGATTTTTCGGACTATGTCATCGGGCGTATGGGCGTACCGTATAAAGAGCGCGGCGTCAGGCTTATCAGCGTAGCGGTGGACGCGCCGCAGGATATGACAGCAGCCCTCAGCGGACGTATCGGCTCGCTCAGCGGCGTAAGCGTCAAGACGGCGTACGCCTCTATATAATTAGGAATGAGTAATGAGTAATTAGGAATTAAGGGAAACGCTGTCGCGTTTTGGGGTTATATAAATCGGATGCGGGCAGGACACGCATGTCACGCCCGCCATAAATTCCTCATTCCTATTTCCTGATTCCTCACTAAAATTTAAAGGAGATATAACATGGCTATCTATAATCCCGCTTCATTACACGCGGAAGAATTCATCAACGACGCGGAGATCCGCGAGACCCTCGAATATGCCGAGAAGAATAAAAACAACATGGAGCTGATCAACTCTATCTTAGAGAAGGCTCGCCCCATACCCACAGCCACAGGCTGCCGCTGCAACGGTCTTACTCACCGTGAGGCGTCGGTGCTGCTCGCCTGCGACGATCCCGAGGTGACTAAGCGCATCTACGAGATCGCCGAGGAGATCAAGCTCGCCTTCTACGGCAACCGCATAGTCATCTTCGCGCCTCTCTATCTGTCGAATTATTGCGTCAACGGATGTCTTTACTGCCCCTATCATATGAAGAACAAGACTATCCCGCGCAAAAAGCTGACTCAGGAGGAGGTCAAGGCTGAGGTCATCGCGCTGCAGGATATGGGTCACAAGCGTCTCGCTATCGAGAGCGGCGAGGATCCCGTGATGAATCCCATCGAGTACATCCTCGAGTGTATCGACACTATCTACAGCATACGCCACAAGAACGGCGCTATCCGCCGTGTGAACGTCAATATAGCCGCTACCACCGTCGAGAACTATACTAAGCTCAAGGACGCCGGCATCGGCACATATATCCTGTTCCAGGAGACATACCATAAAGAGAGCTACCTGCATCTGCACCCCACAGGCCCCAAGCACGACTATGACTACCATACCGAGGCTATGGACAGAGCTATGTTCGGCGGCATCGACGATGTGGGCTTAGGCGTACTGTTCGGACTTGAGATGTACAAGTACGAGTTCGCCGGACTCATCATGCACGCCGAGCACCTCGAGGCTGTGCACGGCGTAGGCCCTCATACTATCTCTGTCCCCCGAGTCAAGAGAGCCGACGATATCGACCCCGACGAGTTTGACGGCGGTATCGACGACGAGACCTTTGAGAAGATCACCGCCTGCATCCGTCTGGCTGTACCGTATACAGGTATGATAATCTCTACAAGAGAGTCCGAGGCTGTACGCTCCAAGCTCCTCAGACTGGGTATCTCTCAGGTATCGGGAGGCTCGCGTACCTCCGTAGGAGGCTACACAGAGAAGCTCAGACCCCATGACACGGAGCAGTTCGACGTCAGCGATCAGCGTACTCTCGATGAGGTCGTAGCGTGGCTGATGCAGAACGGTCATATACCGTCCTTCTGTACCGCCTGCTACCGTGAGGGCCGTACCGGCGACCGCTTTATGTCGCTGTGCAAGAGCGGTCAGATACTCAACTGCTGTCATCCCAACGCTCTTATGACTCTTGCCGAGTATCTGGTCGATTACGCCTCACCCGAGACCAAGGCTATCGGCTTTGATATGATCGAAAAGGAGCTCAGGCGCATACCCAAGGATAAGGTGCGCGCTATCGCCGCTCAGAATATCGAGGATATCAAGAGCTCAAACCGCAGAGATTTCAGATTTTGAGCAGCCTTCCCTTTTAAAAGAAGGCTTTAGGGGGGATCATATGTCCTTAAACTCAACCGTATCCGCCGAGCGTCCGCATATCGCCTTTTTCGGACGGCGCAACGCGGGCAAATCCAGCGTGGTGAACGCTGTTACAAACCAGAGGATATCCGTAGTGTCCGATACTCTCGGCACCACCACCGACCCCGTATCTAAGGCTATGGAGCTGCTCCCTCTGGGACCTGTCGTCATCATCGACACACCGGGCTTTGACGACGAGGGCGCTCTCGGCGAGCTGAGAGTCGAGCGCACGCGCGAGGTGCTGCGCAAGACCGATATAGCCGTGCTGATCGTGGACGGCACAGAGGGGCTCTCAAAGGCTGACGAAGCCCTGCTGAGCGAGCTTGCTGAACGCAAGCTGCCGCATCTTATAGCGTATAATAAAATGGATCTGTTGACCGAGCTGACCAAAATAAACGACAACGAGCTTTTCATCAGCGCCAAGACAGGCGAGGGGATAGGGGAGCTCAAGGAGCGGCTCGCTCACCTCGTACACGAGGATAAAAAGCAGAAGGTCATCGTATCCGACCTTGTAGACGAGGGCGATACGGTCATACTCGTCATACCCATCGACGCCTCCGCTCCTAAGGGCAGGATCATCCTGCCTCAGCAGCAGGTGCTCAGAGAGCTGCTCGATCACCACTGCGCGGTGGTATGCTGTCAGGATACCGAGCTGCGCGCAGCTTTATCTAAGTTGTCGGTACCGCCTGCGTTGGTAATAACAGACTCACAGGCGTTCGGCAGAGTAGCCGCCGATACACCCGCTGATATCCCCATGACCTCTTTCTCGATACTCTTCGCGAGGTACAAGGGCAGTCTCAACGGGCTGATAAAGGGCGCCGACGCTCTGAGAACTCTCAAAGACGGCGACAGGGTGCTGATATCCGAGGGCTGTACCCACCACCGCCAGTGCGGAGATATAGGTACGGTCAAGCTGCCCGCGTGGATAAGTGAGTATACGGGAGCGCAGCCCGACTATACCTTTACCTCGGGTACGGGCTTTGTGTCCGATCTGTCGGCGTACAAGGTCATCATTCACTGCGGAGGCTGTATGCTCAACGAGAAAGAGATGCAGTACCGCCAGCAGACGGCAGCCGCCGCGGGCGTGCCCATGGTCAACTACGGCATAGCCATAGCCGCCATGAACGGCATACTCGACAGAGCGCTTAAGCCGCTTGATAATAATATATAGCATAAGAACGGGAGCAGACAGGCTCCCGTTCTACTATTTTGTAACTGCATATTACAAAACGGTAACTTGCCAACACCATATATATAGTTTATAATTTCTAATGTAGAATAATAATAACTATATATGGGGTGTTATATATGAAGTGTCCCTACTGTGGATATGAAGAGAGCAAGGTCATAGATTCGCGTCCCGCCGACGAGGGCGAGCGCATCCGCCGCCGCAGAGAGTGTCTCAAGTGCGGCAAGCGCTTTACGACCCACGAGGTCATCGAGACGGTTCCGATAGTTGTAGTCAAGCGCGACAAGAGCCGCGAGGTCTTTGACCGCAACAAGCTCACCGCCGGTATCCTCCGCGCGTGCGAGAAGCGTCCCGTATCTATCGAGCAGATAGAGAAGATGGTTGACAACATCGAGGCTCAGCTGCAGAGCTCTCTCGATCGCGAGGTCACCTCTATGACTATAGGTGAGCTGACTATGGATGAGCTCAAGAACATCGACGAGGTAGCATATGTACGCTTCGCGTCTGTCTATCGTCAGTTCAAGGATATCAACACATTTATGGAAGAGCTCAATAAGCTCCTCAGCGAAAAATAAACTTTATCAGTTTCGTATCTTAAGACATAAATTCCTCCGCTTGCTGTATACCTATAAAAAGTCCCGACGTTCAACGCGTCGGGATTTTTGTGTACTTTAGTTATTGGTTGTCGGTTGGCAGTTGGTGGCTTTTATTTATTGAATATTTGTCAATGAGTCGGTTTATGCATCGGCAATTTGCTCACATAAATTTGCGGCTCTCGGCTACCGCCATCTGGTCGCAGCGCTCGTTTTCGGGATGACCCGCGTGACCCTTGACCCATATCGGCTCTACCTCGTGGATATCGCACAGCTGCAAGAGCCTTTCCCACAGCTCGGGGTTGAGGGCTTTTTCTTTTTTGTTGCGCATCCAGCCGTTTGCCTGCCATTTTTTAGCCCAGCCTAATTTGAGCGCGTTGCACACATACTGGCTGTCTGAGTACAGCTTGACCTCGCACGGCTCCTTTAACAGGCTCAGCGCCTCTATCACCGCGGTCAGCTCCATGCGGTTGTTGGTGGTGTTCGGCTCGCCGCCGGATATCTCCTTTTCGTGTCCGTTGTACCTGAGCACGGCGCCCCAGCCTCCGGGACCGGGATTGCCCGAGCAGGCTCCGTCTGTGTATATCTCTACAGTCTTCAATGCTATTCTCCTTTGAGTGATCTGCGTATAATATAACACAAACAGTCGGGTTTATCAATGATATATTGAGAATAAGGCGCCTTGATGCTACCGATAATAGTGTTGAAATATCCAAAATATGTAAAAGATGACCCGTCGGCACTTGACCGAAAGATGATTTTGAGGTATTATATAACATGTATAAGTGGGAGTATGCTTTTTTCTCACGTATATATATACATATCAAGTATATATTATCCGTCCCCGAACGGTATGAGGGCGGATCGCATATAAATTGTCAAAATAAAATAAGGAGGTAATTGTTTGAGCGATAAGAAGAGAACTCAGACAAAAAAGAAGAGCAGCGGCAAGCCTAAGATGCCTGTCAATATCACTAAGAAGAACAAGCAGAGCGCTCCTAAGCGTACGTTTAAGCCCGCCGTGACGGCTAAGATCAAGGGCAAAAACTCCACTCGCTCAAAAAGGACTAAAAAACAGCCCGTAAAGCCATCTATCAAAGCGGCTTTTCTCGGAGGACTCAACGAGGTAGGCAAGAACCTGACCGTCTTTGAGTGCGAGGGAGATATGGTGATAGTAGACTGCGGTATGGCGTTCCCCGACGGCGATATGCTGGGCGTGGATATGGTCATCCCCGACTACACCTATCTCGAGCAGAACCGCGACAAGATACGCGGCGTGGTCATCACTCACGGACATGAGGATCATATAGGAGGCATCCCGTATCTGCTCGCTAAGGTCAACGTGCCTATCTACGGTACTCCGCTGACTATCGGTCTGATAGAGAACAAGCTGCGTGAGCACAGCCTGTCGGCTCCGCCCGAGCTTATCAAAAAGAACGCCGGAGATCACATCAAACTCGGCTGCTTTGACGTAGAGCTGATCCATGTCAACCACAGTATCCCCGACGCCGTAGCGGTAGCTATGCGAACTCCCGCGGGTATAGTGGTACACACGGGAGATTTCAAGATAGATTATACTCCTATCGAAGGAGCTATGACTGACCTTAACCGCTTTGCGGCTTTAGGCGACGAGGGCGTGCTGGCGCTCTTTGCAGAGAGCACAAACGCCGAGCGACCCGGTTATACGCCTACCGAGCAGAAGGTCACCGACAGCTTTGATAAGCTGTTCTCTATGGCTACACGCAAGCGCATCATCATAGCGACCTTCGCGTCCAATATCAGTCGAATACAGCAGATCATCAACAGCGCTCAGAAGTACGGCAGAAAGGTCGCCTTCTCGGGACGCTCAATGATCAACTATATGAATGTCGCTCAGGAGCTTGGCTATGTCAAGGTCCCCGACAACATGATCATAGATATCGACCAGCTCAAGGAGTATCCTCCCGAGAAGATCGTACTCGCCACCACAGGCTCACAGGGCGAGCCGATGTCCGCTCTGTCGCGCATGGCTTACTCAGACCACCGTAAGGTCGAGGTAGGCGTCGGCGACTTCATCATCATTTCGGCTAAGCCCATCCCCGGCAACGAGCGCACGGTTGGCAACGTCGTAGACGAGCTGCTGAAGCGCGGCTGTGAGGTAGTGTACGAGAGCATGTACGAGGTACATGTTTCGGGACACGCCTGTCAGGAGGAGCTCAAGCTCATACACTCGCTTGTCAAGCCCAAGTACTTTGTTCCTATCCACGGCGAGCAGAAGATGCTGCAGAAGCACCGCTCATTAGCTATGTCGATGGGTATGGACGGCAAGAATATATATATAGGCGATATCGGCAAGGCTGTCGAGATTAACGAGAACGGCATCAAGGAGGCTGAGCCTGTCACAGCGGGCAAGGTATTTGTAGACGGTCTCGGAGTTGGCGACGTAGGCTCCATAGTCCTGCGCGACCGCAAGCATCTCGGTCAGGACGGACTGATAATCATCGTAGCGTCGCTCGACGTATATGACGGTCATGTAGTCAGCGGCCCCGATATCGTATCGAGAGGCTTTGTATATGTACGCGAGAGCGGCGATCTTATGGACGATATCCGCGCCATGGCTCTCGAAATACTCGAAGACAGCTCACGCCGCAATATCCATGAGTGGGGCGTCATCAAAAACCGCGTCAAGGGCGACGTCGCCAAGCTGATAGTCAAGTCGACGGGACGCTCGCCTATGATCCTGCCTATATTGATGGAAGTATAGTAATAGTTGGTAGTTGGTGGTTAGTAGTTGGTAGTGAGGTGCTGCCCAAATCTATGATTTGGCATACAGCACCCATGCAAGGCTCTCCCGAGAAGCGGAGCATTTTGTGCGAACGCCGATCGGCTGAGAGCTACTGCTTGGTAGCTAATCATATCGACTGTCCGATGATAGGGAGGAGCTATTCTTACCCGAAAGAGTAAAACTATGAAAAAACGTGTCTGGACGGTACTGCCCGTCTTTCTGATCCTGACGGTACTCATGGTGCCGATGTCCGTAACGACATTTTACTACAACAGAATATTGGGGCTGATTGAGTTCGGCGTGTGTCTTGTATCGTTCGTTATCGTTCTGATACTGACTCTTCGTTTCAGAACGTATATACGCAACGTTTCAATGGCGGCGATGTATACATGCTTTTCTCCCTCGGGCAAGGCTCTGGATGATCTTAAGACTCCCGTGGCTGTCTGCGGAGAGCACGGAGAGCTCATAGCCTATAACAGCAGATTTAAAAAGAACTTTTTAGACGGCTTTGAGGGCGAGAACAACCGCATTTCACCGTTCATCGCCGGCTTTGAGCCTGCGAGCGCCGTCAAGAGAGGCACCTTTGACTCGGACTTCAACAATAAGCGATATACCGTATTCGCCCGCGAGATCGAGGGCGGAGCGCTGTTCGAGTTCATAGACGATACATATTATAAGAACACCGCCGATAAGTATCGCGATACCAAGAAGAGCGTCGCTCTGATAGTCTTTGACAACATCGAGGATTTTTCCGCCGAGGCTGATCAGGAGGCGGCGGCAGCTCATCTCAAGGCAGAGGATCTGCTGTATCGTTGGGCTACACGCAACAGTATCCTGTTGCGTAAGCTCGGTGAAAACCGATATATAGCTATCTTTGATGAGCGTGTGCTCATGGAGCAGACCGACAAGAAGTTTAAGGTGCTCGACGGCATCCGCAAGGTGACCTACAACGGCAGACCTGCCACAATCTCGGTCGGTATCGGTCACGGCTGCGAGAGCCTCACCGAGAGCGCTACTCAGGCGCGCAAAGCTCTCGAGATGGCTCAGGGCAGAGGCGGCGATCAGGTAGCGGTGCTGACCAACGGCGAGTATGTCTTTTTCGGAGGTATCGCCAAGGGCATTGAAAAGACCTCTAAGGTCAAGGTGCGCGCTGTATCACAGCGTATCGCCGAGGCGATCATGAGTGCCGAACAAGTGCTTATCACGGGACACAAGTTCTCGGATCTCGACTGCATAGGAGCTTCGGCAGGCTTATACGCACTGGTGGTCGGCAAGTACAAAAAGCCGTGCCATATAGTAGCGGATATCGAACGCACCATGGCTCGTTCTATGATAGACAGTCTGAGAGAGGCTCACGGAGAGATGTTTATATCTCCGGAAAAAGGCACCTTTATGGCGGGGCCGCGTACCCTGCTGTTCATCGTAGATACACATTCGCCCGATTTTATCGAGAGCGATCGGCTGTATAAGAACTGCGGCAACGTCGTCATCATCGACCATCACCGCAGGATGGTCAACGCTATCGAAAACGCGAGTATTTTTCTGCATGAGCCGAGCTCTTCATCGGCGAGCGAGCTAGTCACCGAGGTCATCGGATATCTTGCTGATGACGTACTCAGTCATACCGTGGCCGAGGCTCTGCTCGCCGGCATCATGCTCGATACCAAGTGCTTCATAATCAACACCGGCGTTCGTACCTTTGAGGCGGCGGGTTTCCTGCGCAAAAAGGGCGCCGATACTGTTGTGGTTCGTGATGCTTTCGCAAATTCTCTCGACAATTACCGCAACAAGAGTCGTCTGGTTGCTCAGGCACAGATAGTCAACCACTGCGCCGTCACCGTAGCCGAGGAGGATATGCGCGACTCGCGTGTGGTTTGCGCGCAGGCGGCTGACGACCTGCTCACTATACAGGGCGCTTACGCTTCGTTTGTTATCTCAAAGATCGACTCACATACGGTCAATATCTCCGCTCGATCCTTCGGTAAGCTCAACGTGCAGCTCATTATGGAGGGCTTAGGCGGAGGCGGTCATCAGACTGTCGCGGCGACACAGCTTAAGGATGTTACGCTCGAGCAGGCTAAGAATACGCTGATAGATGTGCTCAAGCAGATAGAGTTTAAATAGAGATAGGTCAAGATTGCGGTGTATCGACAAGTGTGTCGGGCGCGCGCGATGACTGATCTTTATTCAGGAGGTATATGATATGAAAGTTATCCTTTTACAGGACGTCAAGAGTTTAGGCAAAAAGGGCGAGCTCGTCAACGTATCCGACGGCTACGCGCGCAACTTCCTTTTTCCTAAGAACATGGCTAAAGAGGCTAACGCTCAGGCAATGAACGAGTTTAAGAACGCCGAGCAGAGCAAGAAGTATAAGATAGATACAGCCATAGCCAACGCCGAGAAGGCTAAAAAGGAGCTCGAAGGCTCTAAGTTCGTCATCAAGGCTAAGGCGGGTGAGAGCGGCAAACTCTTCGGCAGTATCACCGCTAAGGAGATAGCCGCCGAGGTCAAAAACCGCAAGCATGTGGATATAGACAAGCGTAAGGTAACGCTCAAGGACGATATCAAGAATATCGGCGACTATGATGTGGAGATCAAGCTGTACAGCGGCATCACCGCTCACTGCACTATATCCGTAGAGAAGCTGTAAGCTCCCGCTTTGATCGGAGATTTATAAAACAGTATTTGAAGGAAACACTATGCCGGATAATAATACTACCGTATACAGCGGGCTGAGACTGCCGTATTCTCCCGAAGCGGAGCAGGCCGTGCTCGGCGCTATACTCATGGACCCCGATTCTATAGCCCGTGTGGCTGAGATCCTGCCGTCCTCAGAGTATTTTTATATCGCTAACCACCGTACAATATATAACGCCATGATGGCTATGTTCACCTCGGGCAAGGCAGTCGATCAGATCACCGTGCTCGAGACTCTCAAGCGTGAGCGTGACTTTGACGAGGCTACGGGCAAGACCTATCTCGTCCAGCTCGCTCAGAGCTGCCCGTCTATCACCAACGTTGAGAACTATGCTCATATCGTGCGTGACAAATATGACGTAAGAGCCCTTATAACAGCTGCGAGGGATATCATCGAGGACAGCTCCGACGGCGAGCTTGAGCCTCAGATGCTCATCGACTCTGCTGAGCAGAAGATCTTTGATATCCGACGCGGCAAGAACATCCAGGGACTCCAGCGTATCGACGAGGTTCTGTTCCAGACCTTTGACAGACTCGATATGTTAAGCCGCGACGACTCTACCGTAAAGCCCGTATCTACCGGTATCGGCGATCTCGACAGGGTCATCACCGGACTCAACCGCTCCGACCTCATCCTGCTCGCGGCTCGTCCCGGTATGGGTAAGACCTCTTTTGCGCTCAACATAGCCCGAAACGTCAGCGTTATCGCCAAAAAGACGGTTGCCTTCTTTTCACTCGAGATGACCAAGGAGCAGCTCGCCTCGCGTCTGCTCTCGTCCGAGGCTCTCGTAGGCGGCACTAAGCTGCGTACCGGAATACTCAGTCAGGAGGAGTGGAACCGCCTCATCGGAGCCGGAGATATACTCAAGAACGCAAGCCTGTATCTCGACGATACACCGGGTATCACGGTACCTGAGATGAAGGCTAAGCTCCGCAGACTCAAGAACATCGACCTTGTCGTCATCGACTATCTGCAGCTCATGTCTACGGGCAGGCGCGACGGCAACCGTGTGCAGGAGATATCCGAGATCACCCGTAATCTTAAGATACTCGCTAAGGAGATCAACGTGCCTGTCATCTGTCTGAGTCAGCTCAGCCGTGCGTCCGAGCAGCGCCAGGATCACCGCCCTCAGCTCAGCGACCTGAGAGACTCGGGTTCTATCGAGCAGGACGCCGATATCGTTCTCTTCCTGTACCGCGAGGGCTACTATGACCGTGAGCAGGGCGCTCAGACCGCTCAGGCGGCTATAGACCAGAACAGCGGCGAGTGCATAGTCGCCAAAAACCGTCACGGCGAGACCACTATAGTCAAGCTCCACTGGCAGGGCGAGTTCATGCGTTTTACGGGACAGGAGCGTAACCGTGAAGGATAAGGTGAGGCGCTTTATCGAAGAAAACCGACTGCTTAAAAGCGGCGACAGGGTCATCGTGGCTCTGTCGGGCGGCGCTGATTCGGTAAGCCTGCTTCATTTGCTTATTTCCAAAAAAGAAAAATACAATATTGATATATACGCCGCTCATTTCAACCACGGCATCAGGGGAGCCGAGGCTGACCGCGATGAGAGCTTTGTCGCGGAGCTGTGTGACAGCTTGAAGGTCAAGCTGTTCAGAGAAAAAGCCGACGTCCCCGCCGCAGCGGCTGAGAGCGGCGAGAGTATAGAGCTGTGCGGGCGCAGACTCAGATATGACTTTCTGCAAAAGTCCGCAGACAGCTTAGGCGGCGCCTTGATAGCTACGGCGCATCATCGCGGCGACAACGCCGAGACCGTGCTGTGGAACCTCACCAGAGGCGCGGGCTTGGACGGGCTCAGCGGTATACCCGCTAAGCGCGATAACATCATCAGACCGCTACTGTGCTGCTCCAGAGCTGAGATCGAGGCGTACTGCGCCGATAACTCGCTGAGCTATGTCACTGACTCGACTAACCTCGATGACGACTATACCCGCAACAAGCTGCGCCACCGTGTGATGCCCGTTCTGCGTGAGCTCAACGCGGGAGCGGAAGAGAATATCGCCCGTACATCAAAGCTGATGCGCGAGGCTGATATCTATTTGGACAAAATTTCCATAAAAGAATTAAACGGTGCAAAAACCAAGTACGGTCATTCGTGCGAAAAGCTCTTGAAGCTCGACACAGCCGTATTGAAATACGCCGTAAAGAATCTGCTTAAGCTCAGCTCGGCGCCCGTGGATCACCGTCATACGGAGCTGATCATCGAGGCTATGCGCTCGGGCGGAGCGGTAGAGCTCGGCGGCGGATATACTGCCGTATGCGCTCAGGGTACTCTGAGGATCAATCGCGGCAGTGATACCGAAAAAGATCATCTTTCACTTGATAGCTTTATCAAGGAGCGCGGATATGTCTATCATGTCAGATCGGGTGTTCCGATACCCGAGAGAGCGGACGCTCCCAAAATCGTATCGGATGATCGAAAAATTAACAAATTATTATTAAATAACTGTATCCCGTGTGATATAATCACATCTGATACGGTGCTCAGATACCGAATGACGGGCGATACCTTTACCGACGCGCGCCGCTCGGTGACAAAAACGCTCAAAAAGCTGATGAATGAACTGAAGATACCGCGAGAGCTCAGAGACAGCATACCGCTGATAGCGAGAGGCTCTGTTGTGCTGTGGCTCAGCGGCTCAGGCGCGTCGGCTCAGGCTCAGGTCGATCTGAGCCGCGAAGGGGATATAATACTTTTAACGGGGGATAAGGATGAATAAGGATCTGCAAAAAATACTGATCACCGAAGAAGAGATCAAAGCCGCCGCAAAGAGGCTTGCCGAACAGATACAGCGCGACTACGAGGGCGAGGATGAGATCGTCTTTGTGGGACTGCTCAAGGGCAGCGTTCAGTTCATGGCTGACCTGCTCAAAAATATCGACATGATGTGCACCATAGATTTCATGTGCGTATCTTCATACGGCAAGGGCACCAAAAGCACCGGCAGAGTGAATATAATCAAGGATTTGTCAGAACCTATAGATGACAAGAACGTGGTCATCGTTGAGGATATCATCGACAGCGGAAATACCCTGAGCTTCATCAAAAAGTATTTTTCCGCCAAGAACGCGAAGTCTGTGCGAATATGCACACTGCTCAACAAGCCCTCCCGCCGTGAGGTGGAGATAGACGTAGATTATATCGGCTTTGACGTACCCGATGAGTTTGTGGTAGGCTACGGTCTCGACTATCAGGAGTATTACCGCAACCTGCCGTACATCGGCGTACTCAAGCCTGAGATATATGAATAAACAGTTACCGGTTAGTAGTTGGTAGTTGGTAGTTTAACTTATATCTAATAACAAATAGCTGCCGGCTGACACTGCTCAAAGGAGTGAAACATATTGAACAATAATAAGAATCAAAATTCCGGCAAGGCAAAAAGCCTGCTGATCTACCTCGGTATACCGATAATCGCGATACTGATACTGTCTTTCGTGCTGTCTCAGTCGCCTAAGGATACTCATACTTACTCTGAGGTAGTGGGCTACTTTGAAGACTTGAAGGTCACAGAGTTCAAGGTCGAGAGCAGCGGCTCTTCTACCAAGATCCAGATGAAGCTGAGCGATGATACCGTCATCAACCACAAGATAATGGACTGGTATACCTTCTGGGACGACGTCAAGGATGATGTAGCCAAGTATAACGAGAAGCATCCCGACGAGCCCATGAAGTATGATCTCACTCCTGTGGGTGACAACTCCTTCCTGCTCGAGCTCATACCCACCGCTATACTCGTAGTGGCTCTGATCGCGTTCTGGTTCTTCGTCATGCGCCGTATGGGCGGCGGCATGGGCGGCAGAGAGATGAGCTTCGGCAAGGCTAAGTTCAAGAATCAGACCGACGAGAAGAAGAAGACTACCTTCAACGACGTCGCCGGCGCCGATGAAGAGAAAGAGGAGCTTGAAGAGATCGTAGAGTTCCTCAAAACCCCCGAAAAGTACAACAAGCTCGGCGCGCGCATACCCAAGGGCGTGCTTCTCGTAGGCCCTCCCGGAACAGGTAAGACCCTGCTCGCCAAGGCTGTAGCCGGCGAGGCGGGAGTACCGTTCTTCTCTATCTCCGGCTCAGACTTCGTAGAGATGTTCGTCGGCGTAGGCGCGTCACGAGTGCGCGATCTCTTTGATACAGCTAAGAAGAACTCTCCCTGTATAGTATTCATAGATGAGATCGACGCTGTCGGCAGACAGCGCGGCGCGGGTCTCGGCGGCGGTCATGATGAGCGCGAGCAGACCTTGAACCAGCTGCTTGTCGAGATGGACGGCTTCGGCGCTAACGAGGGCGTCATCATGATAGCGGCTACCAACCGTCCCGACATCCTCGATCCCGCTCTGCTCAGACCGGGTCGATTTGACCGTCAGGTCATGGTCGGTTATCCCGATATCAACGGTCGTGAGGCCATACTCAAGGTACACTCACGAGAGAAGCCCCTTTCTCCCGATGTCAAGCTGCGTGACGTAGCTAAGCAGACAGCGGGCTTTACGGGCGCCGATCTATCTAACCTCCTCAACGAGGCGGCTCTGCTGACAGCCCGCAAGAACAAGAAGGCTATCACTCAGACAGAGATCGAAGAAGCCGCTATCAAGGTAGTAGTCGGCACCGAGAAGAAGACTAAGGTCATGTCCGACCACGAGAAAAAGCTCACGGCTTATCACGAGGCGGGTCACGCTATATGCTTCTACTCATGTGAGACTCAGGATCCCGTTCACCAGATATCTATCATACCGCGAGGTATGGCGGGCGGCTACACCATGCCTCTGCCTACCGAGGATAAGAGCTACGCCTCCAAGCGCGAGATGGAAGAGGATATCATAGTAGGCTTAGGCGGCAGAGTCGCCGAGGCGCTGGTAATGGGCGATATCTCCACAGGCGCGTCCAACGATATCCAGAAGGTCACCAAGACCGCTACAAACATGGTCGTCAAGTACGGTATGTCCGAGGCTCTCGGCCCGATCAACTATACATCGGGTGACGGCGAGATCTTTATCGGCAGAGATATGGGTCACACCAAGAACTATTCCGAAGAGACCGCCGCTAAGATCGACTCCGAGGTCCATCGCATAATCAGCGAGGCGTATAAGAAGACCGAGGATATCCTCAACTCTCATATCTCCAAGCTCCACGAGGTCGCCGCTTATCTTATCAAGAACGAGAAGATGACAGGCGAGGTGTTCGCCGACATGATGGCGGGCACATATACAGAGCCGGTCGCGGTAGAAGAAGCCGAGCCTGCAGAGATCGAAGAAACAAAAGATAATTCTACAGAAGAATAATAAATCGTTATCGGGCGGGGCACGAAATTGTCGCTCCGCCTGATTTTGGAATAAGAAAGTATTGTAGGGGAGGGTCTTGACCCTCCCATAAAAAATGAAAAAGTGATACGATGCAAGATAAAATAGTTATAAAAGGCGCCAAAAAACATAATCTTAAGAACGTCGATCTCGAGATACCCCGCGATAAGCTGGTGGTGCTTACGGGCTTATCCGGCTCGGGCAAGAGCTCTCTCGCCTTCGATACCATCTATGCCGAGGGTCAGCGCCGCTATGTCGAGAGCCTGTCGTCGTACGCGAGGATGTTTCTCGGACAGATGAAGAAGCCCGAGGTCGACTCTATCGACGGTCTGTCTCCCGCAATCTCGATAGATCAGAAGACTACATCAAAGAATCCTCGCTCTACCGTAGGCACGGTAACGGAGATATACGATTACTTCCGTCTGCTGTACGCGCGTATCGGCGTGCCTCACTGCCCTAAGTGCGGCCGCGAGATCAGCCGTCAGACGATAGATCAGATCACCGACAGCGTTCTCGCTTTGCCGGAGGGCAGCAAGATACAGATACTCGCTCCTATGATAAGAGGCAAGAAGGGTGAGCATAAGGGAGTATTTGACTCAGCGCGCAAGTCGGGCTTTGCAAGAGTTCGCGCAGACGGCATAATGTATGATCTGAGTGAGGATATAGTTCTCGAAAAGAATAAAAAGCACAGTGTCGAGATCGTCATAGACCGCCTTGTCATCAAGGACGGCATCCGATCCAGACTGTCCGACAGCATGGAGACAGCCTCTAAGTTATCTGACGGGCTGGTGCTTGTCAGCGTAGTAGGGGGCGAGGATATACTCTACTCCCAAAACTACGCCTGTCCCGAGCACGGAATCAGCGTAAACGAGCTGACTCCTCGTATGTTCTCTTTCAATAACCCCTTCGGAGCCTGTCCCAAGTGTACGGGTCTCGGCGTGTTCCTGCGCGTCGATCCCGCGCTGATAATCCCCGACCCCGAAAAGACCATTTCTCAGGGAGGCATAAAAGGCTCCGGCTGGGCTATGGAGGGCAACACCATCGCCCAGATGTACATGGACGGACTATCCGAGAAGTACGGCTTCGATTATTTCACTCCGATCAAGGAGCTTCCCAAAGAGGTCGTAGACGCGATACTTTACGGAACAAAAGGGGAGAAGCTGCATCTCATCCGCCGCACACCGTTCAATAAGAGCGAGATGTACCGCGAGTTTGAGGGTATAATACCTAATTTGGAGCGGCGTTTCCGCGATTCTAACTCGCAGTGGGTTAAAGAAGAGATACAGAGCTACATGACAGAGATCCCCTGCGACGAGTGTAACGGCAAGCGCCTGTCGCCGATCTCCCTCGCTGTCACCGTAGGCGGCGTCAATATCGCCGATCTCTGTGATATGAGCGTGGTCAGCATACTGGATTTTGTCGATGATCTCGACATATCCGAGCGTGACAGGATGATCGCGGGCGAGATACTCAACGAGATCAAGTCCCGACTCAACTTCCTTAAGTCCGTAGGACTCGGATATCTGACGCTGTCCCGAGCCTCCGCCACTCTTTCGGGCGGCGAGAGTCAGCGGATCCGCCTTGCTACTCAGATCGGCTCAGCTCTCATGGGCGTGCTTTATATACTCGACGAGCCGTCTATCGGTCTGCATCAGCGTGATAACGATAAGCTGCTCGGTACGCTGAAACGCCTGCGCGATATCGGCAACACCGTCATAGTTGTCGAGCATGATGAGGATACCATGCGTGCAGCCGACTATATAGTGGATATCGGTCCCGGCGCGGGAGTCCACGGCGGCGAGATAGTAGCCACAGGTACCGTAAAGGATATCGAAGCCTGCTCGGGCTCGGTGACAGGTCAGTATCTCAGCGGTCAGCGCTCTATTCCTCTGCCCGAAAAGCGTCGTGAGGGCAACGGAAAGTATCTTAAGATAAAGGGCGCTCAGCAGAATAATCTGAAAAACATCAACGTAAATATTCCTTTAGGGAAATTTGTTTGTGTTACCGGAGTCTCCGGATCGGGTAAAAGCTCTCTGATAAACGAGATACTGTACAAGCATCTCGCCCGCGAGCTGAACCGCGCTAAATGTACACCCGGTAAGTTCAAGAAGATAGAGGGCTTGGACGCTCTCGATAAGGTCATCAACATCGACCAGAGCCCTATCGGCAAGACTCCGCGCTCTAACCCCGCTACTTATACGGGAGTTTTTACAGATATACGCAACCTGTACGCCTCTACAGCCGACAGTAAGATGCGCGGCTATACCTCGTCGCGCTATTCGTTCAACGTCAAGGGCGGCAGATGCGAGGCGTGTCAGGGCGACGGCATCATCAAGATAGAGATGCACTTTTTGCCCGATATCTATGTCCCCTGCGAGGTCTGCAAGGGCAAGCGCTATAACCGTGAGACACTCGAGGTCAAGTATAAGGGCAAGTCTATCCACGATGTCCTCGAGATGACCGTAGAGGAGGGGCTTGAGTTCTTCAAGAACATCCCCAAGATACAGCGTCGCCTGCAAACTATCTATGACGTCGGCTTAGGCTATATCAAGATAGGTCAGCCCGCTACTACCCTCTCGGGCGGCGAGGCTCAGCGCGTCAAGCTCAGTACAGAGCTCAGCAAGCGTCCTACGGGGCGTACAGTGTACATCCTCGACGAGCCTACTACCGGCTTGCATATCGCCGACGTACACAGGCTTGTTGATGTGCTCCATAAGCTCGTCGACAGCGGCAACACCGTCATAGTGATCGAGCATAACCTCGAGCTCATCAAGACAGCCGATCACATCATCGACCTCGGTCCCGAGGGCGGCGACATGGGCGGCACCGTTGTGGCAGAGGGCACGCCCGAGCAGGTAGCCGAATGCAGAGAGTCCTTCACGGGCCGGTATCTTAAGCCCTTATTAAACCACAGCTGATAACAAAGAGCCTTGAAAAGCTTCAGGGCTCTTTTGCTACTGTTATTAACATGATTTGCAAAGTCCGGTTGATTGAAACGGCATTTATTCTGTGATATACTCTGTTACGAAAGGAATAAAAAATATGATTTCTTCAAACATAAAATATCTGAGAAAGCAAGAAAATCTGACTCAGGAGGCGTTTGCCGAGCGTTTCGGCGTTTCGCGCCAGAGCGTAGCGAAATGGGAGAGCGGCGAAAGCATGCCCGATATTATGAAATGCGGCGAGATAGCCGAATACTACGAGATAACTATCGATACTCTCGTCTTTTTTTCGCTTGAGGGCAAGGAAACGGTGAACAATGTTAACGGCGGCAAGTACATCTTCGGCATGACCAAGGTGGGCGACAGGGGACAGATAGTGATCCCGAAGCACGCAAGAGAGATTTTCGGCATCTGCCCCGGAGACAGGCTGATGGTCATGGGCGACACCGACAAGGGCGGCATAGCCCTCGCTAAGGTGAACTTAGGCGCTGTTTTCGGCAAAAATCAGAAGAGATAAGGGAGTTTATATGGAAGCGATAAAAACAAGCGGTCTTGTCAAAAGGTACAAGGACAAAACCGCGGTAAACGGACTTGACCTTACGGTACATAAGGGCGAGCTGTACGCCCTGCTGGGCGTCAACGGCGCGGGCAAATCTACCACGATCAAGATGCTCTCGTGCCTGACACGCCCCACCTCGGGCGACGCTGAGATAATGGGTCATAGTATCGTCACTCAGGCTGACGCGGTAAAGGCTGTCATCAACGTATCTCCTCAGGAAACCGCGGTAGCCGCTAAACTGAGCGTGCGCGAGAACCTCGAGTTCATCGCCCGTATCTACGGCGCGGATAAAGTAAATGCCCGTAAAAAAGCTGATAGGATGATAGAGCAGCTCAGCATGGAGGACATAGTCAGCAGCAAGGCGGCTGCTCTCTCGGGAGGCTGGCAGCGCAGGCTGAGCATAGCAATGGCGCTTATCACCGACCCTCAGGTGCTCTTTCTCGATGAGCCGACGCTCGGATTGGATGTTTTGGCTCGCAGGGAGCTTTGGAGTCTTATCGAAAAGCTCAAAGGTAAGATGACCGTGATCCTGACGACCCATTATCTGGAAGAGGCTGAGAGTCTTTCGGACCGAATCGGTATAATGGCGCGCGGAGTCCTCAGAGCGGAGGGCACAGCCGCGGAGCTCAAAGCCAAAGCCGGTACGGATGATTTTGAAGAAGCCTTTATCAGCATAGCAGAGGAGGTCACGGCATGAGAATGATGACCTTTGCTTCACGCAACACAAAAGAGATCACGAGGGATATGCTGACGCTGATTTTCGGCATAGCGTTCCCGATAGTTTTGCTCGTGCTGCTCTCCGCAATCAACAAGAGCATACCTCAGGGCCACGGACCGACCAACTTTCAGATAGAGAATCTCGCTCCGGGTATCACGGTATTCGGACTGAGTTTTATGTCGCTGTTTTCCTCTATGCTCATAGCCAAGGACAGGACCTCGAGCTTTATGCTCAGGCTGTTCACCTCGCCGCTGCGTCCCGCCGAGTTCATTCTCGGTTATACACTGCCCATGCTGCCTATGGCGATGGTGCAGTCGGCAGTATGCTATGCCGCGGCGCTGATATTCGGCTTGCGGTTTTCAATAAACCTGCTTCTCGCGGTTTTCGTGAATATACCTATAGCGGTAGTGTTCATCGCTTTGGGACTGCTGTTCGGCTCTGTGCTGAGTGAAAAGGCGGTAGGTGGCGTTTGCGGCGCTCTGCTGACTAACCTCAGCGCGTGGTTCTCAAACATCTGGTTCGATACATCTATGGTAGGCGGAGTTTTTGAAACGGTCGCTGATATCCTACCGTTCTCGCACGCGGTAGCAGCCGCCAGAGCCGCGGCGGCAGGTAACTACGCGGCGATCTTCCCGGATCTGTGGTGGGTGATAGGATACGCCGCGGCGCTAACTGTCGCCGCAGTAACGGTATTCTCGATCAAAATAAAGAGAAGTTGAATCATAATTTCCCTGTAAAAAACGCTGAACGGTATTTGATCCGCTCAGCGTTTTTATCTGCATATCAATAGTATTATTCGGCGTAAACTGTGTAGAAATCCTCTCCGTTGTTCAGATTGTCGATCAGCTCGAGCAGCCCCTGCCTGCCGTGCCGGCTCATCCATATGCCGACCTCGTGCCCGGCGCACACATATCTCATCAGTTTGTCGTTATCCGTTCCCGCGTAAAACTCGGACTCTTCGTCCATATCCGTAAGCGCAACCGTTTTTTTGCCGTCGTCTGTCAGCTTGCGCCATGCGTCCTCGTTGTAAGTTTTTCGGTTATCGTTCTGCATCGCGAGCCCTTCATTGAACCATACCGGCAGCTTCTTCATAGCTGAGGAAGAGAGCCTTGTGTGCAGCTCGGCATGAGTCAGCTCATGCGCAAGGATATTTATATTGAAATAGTCCGGGGATAACGAAATGTAGTTTTTGACCGACGGAAAAAAGGCGGTCTGCGTATCGTGGTCTCCTCCGAGCTTTTCGAGAGTATTCTTGTTGTCACAAAGGATGATGACCGTGTTTTCACTGCTTTTGAGTTCTCCGTAAAAATCGGCGGCGCGCTCTTTAGCCTTGTTTATTATCTCGGTTATCATCGTGATCTCTTCTTTTTCATCGGGATCGAGCTTGTTGATATACACGTTATCGTCTATCTTCTCAAATGAGCTTCTGAAAGGGACGCTCATTCGGTAGCCTATAGAGGTGAACTGGAAGAATGAGATCAAAGCCGCAAAAATCAGAAAGAACACTACAGATATCACTATGACTGTGATCAAGACGGTATTATGATTTTTATGTTTCATAGCAGTCTCCGAACGTAAGTTGATCCAAAGGTGTTTTTAGGTTATGTAAATCGGATATTCATATGCCGGCGATGCTTGTCATAGACGATCATGCCGTTTTTATTTTAACATGTATCTTATCAAGCGTCTACAGTCATATAAAAATTAATCTTTTTTCTTTTACATATTTATAGCTTAGTGACTTTGTGATATATTTAACTATATATTTTTGTTTGACAGGGGATGGTATTATGAAAATAGGTTTTGACAATCAAAAATATCTTGATATGCAGAGTCAACATATCCGTGACAGGATCGCTCAGTTCGGCGACAAGCTGTACCTTGAGTTCGGCGGCAAGCTCTTCGACGACTATCACGCTTCCAGAGTCCTGCCCGGCTTCAAGCCCGACTCGAAGCTTCAGATGCTCATGCAGCTCAAGGATGAGGCTGAGATCGTCATAGTCATCAACGCCGATGATATAGAGAAAAACAAGGTGCGCGGCGATCTGGGCATCACATATGATCTCGACGTCCTGCGTCTTATTGATGTGTTCCGCAGCAGAGGTCTGTATGTAGGCTCTGTCGTGCTGACACGCTTCGCGGATCAGCCTGCCGCCGTTAAGTTTGAGGCTCGTCTGACCGAGAACGGCATCAGAGCTTATCATCATTATTCTATTCCTAATTATCCCTCGGATGTCGAGCTTATAGTCAGCGACAACGGCTACGGCAAGAACGATTATATCGAGACCTCGCGCCGTCTTGTGGTCATAACGGCTCCGGGCCCCGGCTCAGGCAAGATGGCTGTATGCCTCAGCCAGCTATATCATGAGAACAAGCGCGGCATCAAGGCGGGCTACGCTAAGTTTGAGACCTTCCCGATATGGAACCTGCCTCTCAAGCATCCGGTCAACGTAGCTTATGAGGCGGCTACCGCCGATCTTAACGACGTCAATATGATCGATCCCTTCCATCTGGAGGCGTACAATATAACCACGGTAAACTATAACCGTGATATAGAGATCTTCCCGGTGCTCAACACCATGTTCGAGAGCATCTTAGGCAGCTCCCCCTACAAGTCGCCTACCGATATGGGCGTAAATATGGCGGGCAACTGTATCGTGGATGACGACGCTGTCTGCGCCGCCGCCAATCAGGAGATCATCCGCCGTTATTATACCGCTCTTTGCAACCAGACTAAGGGAAACGGCTCTCCCGACGAGGCGTATAAGATCGGTCTGCTGATGAAGCAGAACAAGCTCAGCTCTGACGACAGACCCGTCATAGCCGCTTCGCTGCAAAGAGAAGAAGAGACAGGGCTCCCCGCGGCGGCTATAGAGCTGTCAGACGGCAGTATAGTCACCGGCAAGACCTCCGATCTTCTCGGAGCCTGCTCAGCTATGCTGCTCAACGCCATGAAGCAGCTCGGCAACATCCCCAAGGGCGTCGATCTGATCGACGCGGCTGTCATCGAGCCTATACAGAGGCTCAAGGTCGAGAGCTTCGGCTCGGTCAATCCACGTCTGCATACGGACGAGATACTGATAGCTCTGTCGATCTCGGCTGTCACTAATCCTACGGCGCGCCTCGCTATGCAGCAGCTGCCTAAGCTGCGCGATACTCAGGCTCACGCCAGCGTTATCCTCTCTGAGACAGATACCCGTACTCTGAAGAATCTCGGCATACTGCTCACCACCGAGCCTAAGTACGAGACCAAGAAGTTGTACAGAGGCTGATCACCGATTACATCCAAGGGGTAAAAAACATAAAAGTCTTCAACTGCAAACCACAGTCCAAAATTTAGCAAATATTTCATAAATATACCTTGATTTAATACTGTGTTTGTAGTAAAATAACAATGATGTAACATTTACATTTAATAAAATTCTTAGGAGGAATTAATATGTCAGTAAAAGTTGCTATTAACGGCTTCGGCCGTATCGGCCGTCTGGCTTTCCGTCAGATGTTCGGTGCCGAGGGTTATGAGGTAGTTGCGATCAACGACCTGACCAACCCTGCTATGCTCGCTAACCTGCTCAAGTATGACACAGCTCAGAAGGGCTACTGCGGCGTTATCGGCGAGGGTCTGCACACTGTAGAGGCAGGCGAGAACTCCATTATCGTAGACGGTAAGGAGATCACCATTTATGCTGAGGCTGACGCTTCCAAGCTGCCTTGGGGCGAGATCGGCGTAGACGTTGTACTCGAGTGCACAGGCTTCTACTGCTCTAAGGAGAAGTCCATGGCTCATATCAACGCAGGCGCTAAGAAGGTCGTTATCTCCGCTCCCGCGGGCAAAGACCTCAAGACTATCGTATTCAGCGTAAACGAGGGTACTCTGACCGCTGAGGATCAGATCATCTCCGCTGCTTCCTGCACCACAAACTGCCTGGCTCCCATGGCTGATACTCTTAACAAGTATGCCGAGATCCAGAGCGGTATCATGTGCACAGTACACGCTTACACAGGCGACCAGATGATCCTTGACGGTCCTCACAGAAAGGGCGACATGAGACGTGCCCGCGCAGGCGCTGCCAACATCGTTCCCAACTCCACAGGCGCCGCTAAGGCTATCGGTCTGGTTATCCCCGAGCTCAACGGCAAGCTCATCGGCTCCGCTCAGCGTGTTCCTGTTCCCACAGGTTCTACAACTATCCTGACAGCTGTTGTTAAGGGCGACGACGTTACCGTAGAGGGCATCAACGCCGCTATGAAGGCTGCCGCTTCCGACAGCTTCGGCTACAACGAGGATCCGATCGTATCTTCCGATGTTATCGGTATGAGATACGGCTCGCTGTTCGACGCTACTCAGACTATGGTAGCTAAGATCGCTGACGGTCTGTATGAGGTTCAGGTTGTTTCTTGGTATGACAACGAGAACTCCTACACCTCTCAGATGGTTCGTACAATCAAGTATTTTGCTGAGCTGTAATAGCTGATTACGCTCAGAGCCGAGGCGGACAGGCACTCAGAGAATCCGGCTGATACGCAAGTTTGCCGAAGCAATATAAATCGCCAAATCGCGGCTGTGCCATACGGTGCAGCCGCTTTGTGCGTTCGATATGCTTATTGTATCTCTTTTACATATAGTATAAAATTTATTGACAATTATTTCTCGTTAGTGTATAATTTTTGTGTTATTGTTTTTTGACCGATTTTATCGTGATAAATCATTAAAATGAAAAGGAGAAAGAACTATGAAAAAGACACTGGCACTTATTCTCACGATCGCTATGATCGCTTCCGTCGCTATGCTCGCGGGCTGCGGCTCTAAGAAGGACGCCGGCACTGCTACAGAGGCAACAAAAGCAGCTGAAGCTGACGCTGCTAAGACCTATGTTATCTATTCGGATAACGCTTTTGCTCCCTTTGAGTATCTTGATACAGCCTCCAACTCTTATGTAGGTGTTGATATGGATATCATGGCAGCCATCGCCGAGGATCAGGGCATCAAGTACGAGATGCACAACGAGGGCTTTGACGCTTCTATGGGCGCTGTACAGAGCGGTCAGGCAGACGCTATGATCGCCGGTATGACTATCACCGACGAGCGCAAGGCTACCTTTGACTTCTCAGATCCTTACTTTGACGACGGTCAGGTCATCGTCGCTAAAGAGGGCACAAAGCTCGAGGATCTCAAGGGCAAGACTGTAGCCGCTAAGACATCTACCGTCGGCGGCGAGTACGCTGAGTCCATCAAGGATCAGTACGGCTTTACCATTAACTACTATGAAGGCTCCGATAATATGTATCAGGCGGTTCTCACAGGCACAGACGCAGCTTGCGTAGAGGACTTCTCCGTTATCGGCTACGCTATCAAGACAGGTCAGGTCAAGCTCCAGATAATCTCCGACGCGCCCGCTAACGTCAAGGGCTACGGCTTTGCTGTTCAGAAGGGCAAGAACGCCGAGCTGATCGAGAAGTTCAACGCGGGACTCAAGGACATCAAGGCGAACGGCAAGTATCAGGAGATCCTTGCTAAGTACGGTTATTGATTCGATACGCCAGATCATTGATATTTGAAAAATAACGCATAGATTATCAGCACGGTAAGCTATTATCGTGCTGATTTTCAGCGATAAGGCAGTTGAGTATATGGATTTCGGAAGAGTATTTCAAGAAGCTTTGCCGATGCTTCTTGACGGTCTCTGGCTGACAGTCAGAGTATCTGTTATTTCTATAGCTATCGGTATGATCATAGGTCTGTTCATGTGTCTGATGAAGATGTCCAAGAACGTCGTTCTCAGAGCTATAGCAGGCGTATATATTTGGATCATTCGCGGCACACCTATGCTGGTTCAGGCGTTGATGATATTCTTCGGCTTGCCCCAGCTTATACAGCTTACGATCAACCCTGACTTCCGCTTGGACGCGTTCACGGCGGGTATCATCACTCTGTCGCTCAACGCGGGCGCGTATCTCGCCGAGATATACCGCGGCGGTATCATGGCTGTGCCTAAGGGTCAGAGCGAGGCTGCTCGCTCCTTGGGTCTGTCACAGGGCATGACCATGCTCAAGGTCGTGCTGCCTCAGGCAATCAAGTTCTCGATCCCCTCGCTGGTCAACCAGTTCATCATCACCATCAAGGATACCTCTATCCTTTCGGTCATCGGTATGGCTGAGATCGTCAACAAGGCTAAGACCTATGTCGGCAGTACATATGTATACTTCGCGACCTACGCGGTAGTAGCGCTGATGTACCTGTTGATCATATCTATCCTCATGCTTGTATCGAGCTACATCGAGAAGAAGTTAAAATATGAAGCGAAGAGAGGTAAGAGACACCGTGACGAACATTAATAAAGAGAACAAAAAGGTAGTCGTTACCAATCTACATAAGTATTTTGATGATAATGAGGTGCTCACCGGTATTGACGCCACTATATATGAGGGCGAGGTCGTCTGTGTTATCGGTCCCTCAGGCTCGGGTAAATCGACCTTTCTGAGATGCCTCAACAAGCTCGAGGACGCTACCTCGGGCGAGATCATCATCGACGGCTTTGATATCACCGACAAGAAGATGAATATCAATAAGGTGCGCGAGAATATCGGTATGGTGTTCCAACAGTTCAATCTGTTTCAGAACATGACCGTCATCAAGAACATCATGATGGCTCCCGTCACCCTTAAGAAGATGACTAAGGAAGAGGCGCGCAAAAAGGCTATGGAGCTGCTCGGACGAGTAGGACTCGCGGATAAAGCGGATTCGTATCCCGGAGAGCTTTCGGGCGGACAGCAGCAGCGCGTGGCTATAGCCAGAGCGCTCGCCATGAGCCCCGATATCATGCTCTTTGACGAGCCTACCTCCGCTCTCGACCCTGAGATGGTCGGCGAGGTGCTGGACGTCATGAAGGAGCTTGCCGCAGAGGGCATGACAATGATCGTCGTGACCCATGAGATGGGCTTCGCCCGCGAGGTCTCCGACAGAGTGCTGTTCATGGCGGACGGCATCATCTGCGAGCAGGGCACACCCGAAGAGGTTTTCGGCAATCCCCGGAATGAGCGTACACAGGACTTTTTGCGTAAGGTTCTGTAAACAAAATAAAATACAGAGGACGTTGTACATTTGTACAGCGTCTTTTTTTCTTTGCAAGAATAATAAACGAGTTTGTGAACAATCTGTTAATAATCAAATTAGACCTTGACTTTCTTTGACTTTTAGTTTACAATATAGTCAAGGTCAGAGAAGGACAAGTTGAAGGCTGGTAGTTTATAGTTTATAGTTGGTAGTTGGTGGTTGTTATTCACCGATCACTGATTACCGGATATCGGTAAACCGCTATCAAAAAAGCAATATAGTCTTTCTGAAAAAAGACCATGAAGCGTCAGCTCCCACTAATGAAAAGAGGTAATATATATGCGTATGAGTGATCTGGTAGCTCAGTATATCAAGGATGTGCTGGAGCGACAGGACGGAGAGGCCGAGATCAAGCGAAACGAGCTTGCCACTACTCTCGGCTGTGTGCCGAGTCAGATAAACTATGTCATCACTTCACGATTCACTCCCGAGCAGGGTTATATCGTAGAGTCCCGCAGAGGCGGGGGAGGCTATATCCGTATCACGAGGATCAAGACCACGAGAAGCGGCGCGATAATGCACATCGTCAACTCGATAGGCTCCGCCCTCGATAAGGCTACCGCCGAGATAATGGTCGACAATATGCTCGACACGGGAGTTATCGACGCGCGGACAGCCCGGCTGATAGCCGCCGCGGCAGGTGAGAGAGCGTATCAGAGCGTTCCTCAGCAGTACCGAGACACTCTCAGAGCGGCGGTATTCAAAAATATGCTTCTTACACTTCTCGACACTTAGCTGTCAAGGTATATGATAGAATAAACAAATGTCTATTGCGTGATTCGCAGAAAAGGAGGAATAATTATGTTATGTCAACACTGCAACAAGAATGAGGCTACAACTCATGTAAAAACAATGATAAACGGTGAGTACACCGAGTATTGGCTCTGCCCGGAGTGCGCTCACGAGCTGGGATACGACAATATGTTCCCGGATTTTCACACTGATTTCGGCGGACTGCTGTCGAGCTTTTTCTCAAACGCTCTGCCCGCCCGTTCGGGAGCCGCCCGCTGCAAGAGCTGCGGCAGCACCCTTAACGACATCAAGCACACCGGAAAGGTGGGCTGCGCCGACTGCTACGATACCTTCTTCAGCGAGCTTATGCCCACCATCCGCAGCGTCCACGGCAACACCGAGCATAAGGGCAAGCGCCCCGGCGCTATCGAATACACAGTCAACGACGACGGCGCAGGAAATAAGTCCGAGAACACCGACAAGCTCTCTTCTCTTAAGGCTGAGCTGAAAAAGGCTATAGAGGACGAGAACTTTGAGCGCGCGGCTCAGCTGCGCGACGAGATAAAAGGACTGGAGGCATAACCATGAGCGAAGCAGTAGTATCAACAAGGATCCGCTTAGCGCGAAATCTGAGAGAATATCCGTTCCCGATCAGACTTTCAGCCGATAAGGCTCAGGAGATAGTAGCTAAGGTCGGCGAGGCGCTTACGGACTGCGGAATAAAGTTTCACAAGATCGACTCAGACAACGTCTCCGACACGATACTCGTATCCATGATCGAGCGTCATCTAGTCAGCCCGGACTTTGTGAACGGTGAAAGGGGCAGAGCGGTGTATCTCAGTGACGACAACACCGTTTCGATAATGGTCAACGAAGAGGATCATATCCGCCTGCAGGTCATCAAAGACGGATTCGCTCTCGATGAGGCGTATGAGCTTGCCGATAAGGTGGATAATATTCTTTCAAAGAAATTAAACTTCGCGTTCAGCGACCGCCTCGGATATCTCACCCAGTGTCCGACAAACCTCGGTACGGGTATGAGAGCCTCGGTGATGCTGCATCTCCCGGCGCTGGATATGAGCACAGCGGCATACAGGATAGGCGCTAATCTTAGTAAGTTGGGGCTGACTATGCGCGGTCTTTACGGCGAGAGCACCAAGCCCTCGGGAGCCTTCTTCCAGCTTAGCAATCAGGTGACTCTCGGTATCTCAGAGAAGGCGGCTATCGAGAATCTTAAGAACATCACGACTCAGCTCATAGCTCAGGAGATGCGCGCCCGCGACGGTATACTGGGCGATATCGAGGTAGAGGACAAGATATCCCGAGCTCTCGGTATACTAAAGACGGCTAAGCTGATGGATCACAGCGAGGCGATGAGTCTGCTCTCACTGGTCAGACTCGGAGTAACATCAAAGAAGCTCGAGACACTATCGGCTGACAGCATAGATAAGCTGATAGTAGAGATACAGCCCGCGTCTATAATGTCGAGATGCGGCGAGGATATGAGCCCGCGTGACAGAGATATCAAGCGAGCTGAGATAATCAGGAATAAGTTTAATTAAAGGTTGAATCGGTCATTGGTCAAATGACTGTGTGAAGAAAGAAGGGTTGGTATATGAAGTACAATTTCAAGGGCTTTACAGAGAAGGCTAACAGGGCGCTGAATCTCGCAATAGAGAGCGCTCAGAGCATGGGTCACACCTACATCGGATCTGAGCATATCCTGCTCGGACTGTGCAAGGAGAACAGCGGCGTAGCGTACGCCGCGCTCAGTGACAGCGGAGTAACTGCCGATAAGCTCGAGCAGCTCATCATCAACGGCTCGGGTCAGGGCGGAGCAACAGCTCTGACTCCCGATGACTTTACCCCCCGTACCAAGCGCGTCATGCAGACGGCGGTCATGTACTCCGCGCGTACCGGCTCAGGTTATGTAGGCACCGAGCATCTGCTCATAGCTCTGCTCTCCGACGCTGACAGCTACGCTATCCGATATCTGCGTGAGTTGGGCGTGACTCCCCGCAGCATAGCCGACCGTATGACAGCTCGCTTTGAGGGCGAGGATCAGGGCGGCTACAACGCTCAGCAGGGCGCTCAGGCTCAGCCCGACGGCGACAGCAAGACTCTCGACAGCTTCTCCCGCGACCTTACCAAGGCGGCTAAGAACGGCGAGATCGACCCTGTCATAGGCAGAGATGAGGAGATCAAACGAATCATCCAGATATTGTCACGACGCACTAAGAACAATCCCTGTCTGATAGGCGAGCCCGGCGTAGGCAAGACCGCGATAGCGGAGGGCTTAGCGCTCAAGATAGCTAACGGCGAGGTGCCTGAGCATCTCAGAGACAAGAGGGTAGTAGCTCTCGATCTTACAGGCATGGTAGCCGGTACAAAGTACCGCGGCGACTTTGAGGATCGCATCAAGAACGCTATCGACGAGGTCAAAAAGAGCAAGAACATCATCCTCTTCATAGATGAGCTGCATACCATCATCGGAGCGGGCGCGGCTGAGGGCAGCGCCGACGCCGCTAATATCCTTAAGCCCTCTCTCGCAAGAGGCGACTTCCAGGTGATAGGCGCGACTACTCTCGAAGAGTACCGCAAGCACATCGAGAAGGACGCGGCTCTCGAACGCCGCTTCCAGCCCGTCAAGGTAGGTGAGCCGAGCGAGGAGGACGCTATCGAGATATTGAAGGGTCTGAGAGACCGTTATGAAGCTCACCATAAGGTCAAGATATCCGACGAGGCTATCGAGGCGGCTGTCAAGCTCAGCACCCGCTATATAGCCGACCGCTATCTGCCCGACAAGGCTATCGACCTTATCGACGAGGCTGCGTCTAAGGTCAGACTCAGCGCTCTAACCTATCCTAACGAGATCAAGGAGCTTGAAGCTGAGCTTGAGACCCTCGAGAGCGAGAAAACCGCCGCCATAAGCGAGCAGGACTTTGAGCGCGCGGCTCAGCTCCGCGATGAGCAGAAGAATATTACTTCTCAGCTCGATAAGGCTAAGCAGAGCTGGCAGGAGAGCTCCAAAGAAAGCCACGATGAAGTCGGCAGCGAGGATATCGCAGCTATAGTGTCGTCGTGGACCAAGATCCCCGTAGTCGAGCTTACCCGCGAAGAGAGCGATCGACTGCTCAATATGGAGAAGATACTGCATGAGCGCGTTGTGGGTCAGGATGAGGCTGTATCGGCTGTGTCCAGAGCTATCCGCCGCGGCAGAGTCGGCATCAAGGATCCCAAGCGTCCGATAGGTTCGTTCATCTTTCTCGGTCCTACGGGCGTAGGCAAGACCGAGCTGTGCAAGGCGCTGGCTCAGGCTATGTTCGGCGATGAAAACGCCATGCTTCGTCTCGATATGTCCGAGTATATGGAGAAGCACACTGTATCCCGTCTGGTCGGTTCGCCTCCCGGCTATGTAGGCTATGACGAGGGCGGCCAGCTCACCGAGGCTGTACGCCGCAAGCCGTATTCGGTAGTGCTCTTTGATGAGATCGAAAAGGCGCACCCCGATGTGTTCAATATGCTGCTGCAGATACTTGAGGACGGCAGACTGACCGACAGTCAGGGCAGGACAGTTGACTTTAAGAACACCATCATCATCATGACCTCCAACGTCGGCGCCCGCAGGATAGTCGATAAGCAGACTGCCTTCGGTTTCAAGGACGGCGACTCTCCCGAGGAGAAGAACGTCAACGTTCGCGATCTCGTTATGAGCGAGCTCAGACAGGTGTTCCGTCCCGAGTTCCTCAACCGTGTTGACGATATCATCGTATTCAATAAGCTGACACAGGGCGAGATCAAGGAGATCGCCGGCAAGATGCTCGATACTCTCGCAAAGCGTCTTGACTCTCTCGGCGTAAAGATCAGCTTTACCGATAAGGCTGTCGAGAAGATATCCGACGAGGGCTTTGACGATACCTACGGCGCCCGTCCTCTGCGCAGAGCTATCACCTCCAACATCGAGGATAAGCTCTCTGAGCGTATGCTTGAGGCTGACTTTGACAGCTCAAAGCCTATCGTCTGCGATCATGACGGCGAGAACTTCACCTTCAATTACGCAGAATAATTCCTATATGGAATAATAGCGAAAGCTGAACTCATACAATAATTCCAAATCAGAATAACAGCACAAAAATAGGGCTGTCGCATTAAGTGTGCGATAGCCCTTAAGTCTTGTTATCCTGAGCGAAGTCGAAGGATTATAGAGTGCAATCTATCCGAATTGATTGCACCTGTTGTGTGCGGATTAACGTATAAGTCAGCACGATAAGATTCCTCGACAAGCTCGGAAAGACGGTCTTTTCTTAACTCGGAAGTTTCTGTTACTTGTTATATTTAGGAGTTTGTTATACGGTCTCGCCTACGGGGTAGGGAACATACACGCGGGTAGCGGAGCGCTGAACGAAGGACGCATCGATCACCGTGACCTCTTCATCTCCGTCTATATCGCCGCGGATCATATCTGCCGACGTATAGGGAACATTGACCTTTGTCGCGAAACGCTGGATATATGTCGCGTCTAAGATCGTAGCTTCGTTGTCTCCGTCGACGTCGCCGAGAATGTATTCATAGGGCAGCGCCGGGATCAGATCGGCCATGATGTATTTGTTTCCCGAGGGGTCGATAGAGTTGCCCTTGGGGTAGAAGTAGACGTCATATCTGCCGTCGATAACGATCTCATGGTTCTCGCCGTAGTTATTGCCTGTCCCGTCGGGGTACCACCTCATGATCTTGCCGTTTTCGGCATAAACTATCTTGAATTCCGAGAGCGTGGTGAGCTTTATGTTATTTAATACATAAGGGGCATAAGGAGACGCCTGATATCGCTCAAGCTTATATTTTTCGTCGATCGTCCAATCGTTCATGTTGCCGACAAGGTAGTACGCCGTCTCGGGGATGTTGTCCATGTCGATGAAGCGTATACCGTGCTCGATGGCATAGGTCATGGCATAGCTGTCGGGTTTTCCGTAGATTATCATGTCTTCGTCACAGAGCTCAAAGGCGTGTTCGCCGATCTGCGTTACCGAAGCCGGTATTGTGACAGAAGATAAAGATTCGTTGTAAGAGAAAGCGTAATCTTCGATGACTTTTACTGAATCGGGTAAAGTGAAGCTTGTGATACTTCCGCAGTCGGTGAAGGCGTATTCTCTGATTATCTCGACCGAATCCGGGATCTCAATATTCTTGATATCCATCAGATTCGCGAACGCGAATTTATCTATGATTTTGACAGTATCGGGGATAAATGTATTAACACAGGCGAAGAGCAGAGTATCGGTACTGCTCTCTATCAGGGCGTTGCAGTTATCGCGGCTGTCGTATGCGGTGTTCTCGGGGTCTACGGTAATGCTCTTGAATCCCCCGCAGCCTACAAAGGGAAATTCGCCGATGTTTGTTATGCCGGCGGGGATATGAAGTTCGGTCAGACCGGCGCAGCCATGAAAAGCAAAGTCGCCGATGCTCGTCACCGAATCGGGAAAATTGATTTCATTAAGCTTGTAGCATCCGTAAAACGCTGTTGTTCCTATGCTCTTTACCGTGTCCGGGATAACGGTAGTCGAGCAGCCCGAGATCAGCGTATCCGTAGCGGTTTCGATCACGGCGTTGCAGTTGTCTCGGCTGTCATAAACAGGGTTTTCGGGATCTACTTTTATTTCGGTGAGATAATCACCGCAGGTTAAACCTCCGTCGACGATGCTTGTAACGGTGGCGGGTACGGTCACGCTCATAACACTGAGGTTACTAAAGAGTATGTAGCCGCCGATTCCGGTGACGGTATATCCGTCGATCTCCTCGGGGATGATGAGCTCAGTTTCATTGCCTTTATACTCGGTGATCTCGATCTCATTGTTTTCGAGTACGTTGTAAACATACTTCGACGCGCCGGTACCGGCGGCTGAGCGTTCAGCGGCGCATGCAGGCATTACGCCTAAAGTGCCGAGCATCAGTACAAGTGACATAATAACGGATAATATTTTTTTTGACATTATAATTCACTCCTAGGGTCTTATGAATTATTTATATATTCCGGTGAATGATTATAAATTCCAGTGAAGGATAGTTTTGCCGAATGACTTTTTGATATCGGTCTCGAACGCCGCTTTGATATCGGCAAAGCTGTTGACCTCTACGGTGTTGCCGACCAGTCTGCTAAGATATATCGGTATCTCCGGGTACTCTCTGTACAGCTCGACGGTCTTTTTGAAGTCCGTCTTGCCCGAGCGGCTGGTGCCGAAGAGCCTGAGTCCCTTCTCGAGTATCATGCGGGTATTCACGGCTACGGGATATTCGCTCACGCCGAGTATGGATATAGTGCCCTCGGGACGGATGACTCCGATTATCTGCTCTATGGCTACGGGCGAGCCGTTGCCGCCCACGCACTCAAAGGCGTGATCGAGCGTGAGCTCCGTCGGTATCTCGGTAGTAAGATATGTTCCGTCGGCAAACGAGAAGTCGCTGAGCTTCTCTCTGTTTATACCAAAGACATATATTTTTGAATTTGGCAGCATCTTTTTGAGCAGGAGAGAGGTGATATACGCAAGGTTGCCGTCGCCCCATACTCCTACGCGCTCTCTGCGGTTGTGGGCTATAGCCTTAAAGCGGCTTATCGCGTGAACGCTCACCGATACAAGCTCGGTGAAAGCCGCTACATCCGGGTCGATGCCCTCGGGCAGCTTGACCAGTCTCTCCGGCTCTATAGCGTAGTACTCCTGCATGAAGCCGTCCGCGGAGCTGCC
This sequence comes from uncultured Ruminococcus sp., assembly GCA_902776975.1. Lineage (GTDB taxonomy): Bacteria > Bacillota > Clostridia > Oscillospirales > Acutalibacteraceae > Ruminococcoides. Next base: position 29,146 of record CACYSI010000004.1, on the reverse strand, counting down.
GCAGAATTTGCTCGAGCGCAGATAGTTCTCGGCTATATAGTCATCGCTCTCGCAAGGGATGTTGGGTACCATGACCACCTTATCCCCGGGCTTGAAAGAGCCGCTGTTGTCAAATATGACCTGTCCTATTCCCTCATGTATGAGAGCCATAGGCAGTTTTTCTTTAAGCACTTTGATGTCGCGAGTACCCTGATAATAGCGCTGATCGGCGTTGCATATAGACAGATGGGTCGGACGCACTATCACGCCCGAGCTGATGTCTATATCCTCAAAGGCTATTTCAAAACGCCGCGGATAGCAAAGTCTGTATACCGTATTGATCATTTTATATCCTCATCCTCTAACAGTGAGCGGGCTATCCTGAGATCATAGGGATAGGTTATCTTTATGTTGTATGTCTCACCGCGGACGAGCTTGACGTCCATGCCCTTGATCACAAGGATCTTGGCGGCGTCTGTCAGTATCGCTTTTTCGTCCTCGCTCAGACTCATATAGGTATCTCTGAGCAGCTTAGCCTTGAAGCTCTGCGGGGTCTGTCCCTGATACATCCTGCTGCGGTCCGGGATACTGCTTATCTGCTGACCGTCGCCTTCGACGATGGTGTCTGTCGCGGGCACTACGGTATCGCAGGCGCCGTATTTCTCGGCAGCTTTGATGTTCTCCTCTATGATGCGGTGGGTGACGAAGGGGCGTACGCTGTCATGTGTGACTATGACGGTATCGTCGTCGAGGGTATACTCGCGGTCGATATAAGCGATGGCGTTCATTATGGTCTCGTTGCGGGTCTTGCCGCCCTCGATGATCGCTATCCTGTCGCTGCTGCCCGTATATTTGCGGATGATCTCTTTTGTGTGACCTATCCATGCCTTCGGCGAGAGGATGATGATCTTCTCAAAGGCGGGATTCGGCAGAAATTTCTCGACTGTATGATTGAGTATAGGCTTGCCCTTGATCTCTAAAAATTGCTTGGGCATATCTGCGGAGCCCATGCGCGAGCCTGTGCCGCCGGCTAATATCACTGCAAAAATCATGTGTTTCACGTCCTTTTATGATATCTGTAGAAAGGTTTTATTTCAGCTCTCCCGAGTAATCGAAGTGTATATCGCTTTCGGGATCTATGTTACTGCCTAAGTCAAGACGATAGTAGTCGTGGAAGGGATTTTGCTCGCACAGCGGGAGCATATCCATATAGTTGTCGGTGTACCACGCCTTTAGAAAGTCGTCATATCCGACAGGTATGAAGGTATCTACATCCTCGAAGCGATAGGGGATGACCTCGCTGAAGGTCTCTGTGGGGAAGGTGCCGCGGTATTTGTGATCGGATGAAGCGGGCATTACCCAGCCCGTATCCTTGTTCTCGTATTTGCGTACGGCTTTCTCATATGATCGTGAGTAGCTGTCCATAGAGCGCAGTCTGAGTATCGGCAGCAGCAGCTTGCTGAGCAGATACGCCTTGTCTTTGCGGGCTGTGTTTTTCCAGCGAACGTTCATTATCATACGCTTTCGCATGAGTTTCTTCCAGAAGCGGTACGCCGCCTTGGGGTCGGCGGGCACGTTGTCCGCGACAAAGATGTCTATGGAGATACCCTTGGGCATTTCGTAGCTGTCCGAGTATTTTGAGGCGAAGTAGGTATCCTTTGCCGTGATACGGTCAAAGAAGTAGTGGTATCCGTTGCCGTTTACATGGCTTTCATAGCTGAAGCGTTCGTTTAATTCTTTAGGAGCAATTTGACGGAACTTTTCAAACTCGCTCCTTAGCATCTCCACATCCACATCATCGTCCCAGGGGATGAAACCTCCGTGTCTGACGGCGCCGAGCATTGTGCCGTAGCAGATGAAGTATTTGATATCGTGCTTGCGGCAGATGCGGTCTATCTCGCGCAGCATTTCTTTTTCGATCTCTCTGAGTATGCCTAACTTGCCGCTGTAGCCGTCGCGGATGTTGTCCGTTTGGATGCTGAAGCGCTCGAGGTGATGCAGCATGGTATATCGCAGCATATCGCTGAAGCCGCATACGTCCTCAAACCCGAGCGAGCTTAGCTTGCCCGCGCTGAGCGCTGCGTATGAGGTCTTGTTCTCGCCCTCAATCATATTCAGCTTTACTCCGTGTCGGGCGAGCATCCCGTATATCTCGCTTCTGAGCTGAAACTCGCTCAGATAATATGAGGAGGCGTTGTAGACGTTGCCGCTCTTGCCGAGCTTGCTGACGGTAAATACAGCGTCTATAGCGTCGGGGATATACAGGGCGGAGGTGTAGGTCTCAGCCATATCTCCGCTGACGGTAACGGTCAGATCATCCTGCGCTTCTTTGGCTATGGGGGAGAGGCTGAGACTGTCGAACTCAGCTCCTATAATTCTGTCAAAGAATATTGCACAGACATTTTCTCGGTTGCTGAGTATTTTTCTGATTTCGCCCAAGGTATCGTCCATAACGGTCAGCAGCTCCATCTCGGCGTATCTGCTTATCACGTTGTTAGGTCTGATATGAGAGAGCAGCACCGCGCATACGAGCTTAGCTCTGCGCTGTTCACATATATCTGCTGCCGCTCTGAGATCGTCGGCGCTGTAGTTATCGGCGTCGATAACATACCACAAATGTGAAAAATCGCCGCTTACATCACCGATCTTATCATACAGCTGAGCTGTACATCCGAGCTGATCGGTCACAGCCTTAAGGTATCCGGCAACCTTGTCTGAGCCCACTATGCATATTCCGTCATGCATGAGCGCTTTTTGTCTGATATATCGGGCGCTCATGTATATCTCGTTTTTGATAACGCTCTGTGTCATTTTTGCCTCGTTTATCGATCATATAAGCCGACAGCCTTCCCGTACGGAAAGGCTATTCTGACTCTTATTTCTTTTCAACTGCCTTTTTAGCGGCGGCTTCTTTTTTCTTTTTTGCTTCCGCGGCTTTCTTTGCCTTTTCTTCTTCTTTGACCTTGGTGTACATGGCATATGCTTCTTTTACATCGCCGTCATACATCAGCTCGCCCTTCTTAAGATACAGGGCTCTCTTGCATATCTCTGTAACGGACTCGGGATTATGGCTTACATACAATACTGTTGTGCCCGACTGTATGATATCGTTGATCTTGTCCTTACACTTGCGCTTGAAGCTCGCGTCACCTACCGACAGAGCCTCATCTACTACGAGGATATCGGGGTCGATGTTGACGTTGATAGCAAAGCCGAGACGCATTTTCATACCGCTGGAGTATGTGCGGACAGGCTGATCAATGTAGTCGCCGAGCTGAGCGAAGTCGATGATACGCTCTTCGATCTCTTTGATGTAAGCGTCCTTCAAGCCGAGTATATAGCCCTTGAGGTAGATGTTCTCTCTGCCTGTCATCTCGGTAGAGAAGCCCGCGGTCAGCTCGAGAAGAGCCGCGACCTTGCCGTTCACCTGTACCTCGCCCTCGCTGGGGAAGGCTACTCCGGTGATCATCTTTAGTATGGTGGATTTGCCCGCGCCGTTATCGCCGATGATACCTATGCTCTCGCCGCGGTGTACGTCGAAGCTGACGCCCTTGAGAGCCTTGTTTATCTTAGCGTGACGCGGTTTTATGAACAGAGCTCTGAAGCGCTCCTGATCGTTTTTATACAGTGTATATTCTTTAGATACGTTCTTAAAGGATATTATTACTTCCTGTGCCATTATGCCGCCTCCTTACAGTACGTCGGGCAGTCTCTTGCGCAGACGGTTGTAGTTGAAGATGCCCAAAGCTATGATCACGGCAAGCTCTATCAGGAAGATATACAGCTCGGTCTTATACTCCCAGAACCAACGGTTATACAGGAAGCAGTTGCGGTATCCGTTGGCGAAGAAGTTGATAGGATTGAGGAGCATTGCGTGGCGGATCCATTCCGCGGGCAGCTCCTTACCGACAAGCAGGTAGGAGTCGTAGATGATACCCGACAGCCAGAAGATACCCGACATGATAGATACGATCATGTTCTCAAAGTCGCGGGAGAATGCCGACATAGGAGCCGTAGACCATGACAGTACAAGGAAGAAGATGAACATCAGCGGCATATAGAAGAATATTTGCAGGTTATATATGCTCGGCGTGATGCCCGCGGTTACCGCCTCCGCGCCGGGCAGCTTGATAGTGCCGCCGACAAAGGTGATGTATATGTACATCAGCACTGTCAGGAAGACATGTACATACAGTCTCGCTACCGAGGTATAGGTCATGATGGTAGATACCGGGAAGCTGACCTTGTTGACGAACTGACGGTTCTCACGGATAGACTTAGCGCCCTGTACGATGCTCTCGTTGATGAAGAACCACGGTATGAAGCCTATCAGCATGAACAGAAAACGGCTGTACTCAAATGTACCGCCCGCCTTGCCTAACTCGGGGAAGATCACCTTGACGTTACCTGCGCTCTTAAGACCTACTTCAAACGCGAACCAGTATACAAACAGGGTGAAAAGCGGCTTTACAACCGACCAAAGGGGACCTATGACCGCGCCTTTATACTTTTTGATAAGCTCGTTTTTGGCGAGCATCAGTATTTGTTTGCCAAAGCCCTGATGCTCTTTTAATATCTGGAACATTACTTTTCTCCTTTTCTGTGCGAAGACAGGTCATCAAACCTAATTATAATCATCACATAGATACTAATATTATATCTTAACGGCAAAAAATGTCAATATAAGATGACTCTATATATATGCTAATTTTAGGACATTATTTTAGTTATTTTTTTAATAATAATTCTTGCGTTATTATTGACAAAAAAATCGTCAGAATATATAATTCTATGATGTATGCTTTATATCGTTGTATTGTGGTAAAGCATAAAAGCGGTAGAGCCGCGCGGCTCTAAACTAAGGAGGTTAGATAGTTGAAGCAAAATTCTGTAGTATCCTTGAGGGATATCAATTTCAAGTATTCGAATGAGGTGATATTAAATAATATCAGCCTCGACATTTACGACAAGGAGTTCATAACTCTGCTCGGCCCTTCGGGCTGCGGCAAGACCACGACCCTGCGTATAATCGCGGGTTTTGAGACTCCTCAGAGCGGCGATGTGTACTTTGAGGGCGAGAAGATAAACGACCTGCCGCCGTATAAGCGCAGTGTCAACACCGTGTTTCAGAAGTACGCGCTGTTCCCGCATCTTAATGTATTTGATAACGTAGCTTTCGGACTTAAGCTGAAGAAAATGTCAAAATCCGAAATCGAGCAGAAGGTCAAGAGTATGCTTGCCGTAGTTGACCTCAAAGGCTATGAGAAGCGGCCTGTAAGTTCGCTCTCAGGCGGTCAGCAGCAGCGTGTAGCCATAGCGCGAGCTCTGGTATGCGACCCTAAGGTAGTACTGCTCGACGAGCCTCTCGGAGCGCTCGACTTGAAGCTGAGAAAGGATATGCAGATCGAGCTCAAGCAGCTTCAACAGAAGACCCAAAAGACTTTTGTCTATGTAACTCACGATCAGGAGGAGGCTCTGACCATGAGCGACCGTGTCTGTGTCATGAACAACGGCGTCATCGCTCAGGTAGGCACTCCCGAGGATATATACAACGAGCCGGCTAACGCCTTTGTCGCAGACTTCATAGGCGAGGCTAATATCATCAACGGCGTTATGCTCGAGGATTGCAAGGTAAGGCTGCTCGGCGTTGAGCTCGACTGCGTGGACAAGGGCTTCGGAAAGAACAAGCCCGTAGACGTAGTCATCCGCCCCGAGGACGTCGAGGTGGTACCGCCCGATAAGGCTAAGCTAAACGGTGTGGTTGAGGACGTCGTCTTCAAGGGCGTTCACTTTGAGATATCCGTCATGTGCAACAACTGTCAGTGGCTCATACATTCCACAGAGGCACAGAAGGTGGGCGACAGGATCGGTATGCGTGTTGATCCGTTCAACATCCATATCATGGAAAAAATGTTCCTCAATCCCACAAATGATATAATAACAAAGGTTTATTATTCTGATAAAGAAAATAACACTACTACTATATTGCTCGAGGGCAGCGAGATCACTATTCCCGATACCTTCTACGAAGAAGATACCGAGCTGAAGATCAGCCTGCCGCCCGACGCCCTTTATATAGCCGGCGACGGCGTAGGTCAGCTCGACGAGGTTTATATCGAGTCTGTCATCTGGAAGGGCGAGCATAACGAGATCATACTCGAGAGCGATGAGCGCAAGTGGATCATGCAGAGCGATACCGATGAGCAGGTAGCTACTTATGTACCGATCTGCTTTGATTTCAGCAAGGCTGAGATCAGCGAGGTAACAGCCGATGAAAAGTAAACGCCCCGCTATCCCGTATCTCGGCTGGATGCTCGTGTTCACCATCGTGCCTCTTATTATGGTGGTGTACTACGCGTTCACCGACAAGCAGGGTCACTTCTCGCTTGAGGCGTTCAGCAACGCCTCTGTATACAGCGAGGTGTTCCTGTACTCACTGTTCATAGCGCTCATATCTACTCTGATCTGTCTTTTGCTCGGTTATCCGCTCGCTTACAGCATCTCGCGGTGCTCCGAGAGAGCTCAGAAGATGATAATCATGTTCCTCATGGTGCCGATGTGGATGAACTTTCTGCTGCGTATCTACGCGTGGGTACTCATCCTGCAGAACTACGGTCCGCTCGATATGCTGCTCAACCTGTTCGGCATAGACGTTACCCTTATCGGTAACTCGGGCGCGGTAATAGTAGGCATGGTTTATGAGTTTTTGCCCTTTATGATACTGCCTCTGCATACGGTCATGAGCAAGATCGACAACTCGCTCATCGAAGCGGCTCAGGACTTAGGCTGCAACGGCGCGTATGTGTTCCGCAAGGTCATTTTCCCGCTCAGCGTGCCCGGTATCATCTCGGGCGTCACGATGGTTTTTGTACCTACAGCGTCTACCTTCCTTGTCGCTCAGTATTTAGGCGGCACCCAGTTCATGATAGGTGACGTTATAGAGAGAGTATTCCAGAGCGACCACAACACGGGCTCCGCTATAGCGGTGGTGCTTTTGGTCGTCATACTCGGCTTCCTTGTATTCATGAACAGATTCGGAGATAAGGAGGCGGTCAACTGATGAAAAAGATAGGTCAAAAGATTTATTTGGGCATCATCATGGCGTTTCTGTATCTGCCGATATTCTACCTCATAGCCTACTCGTTCAATGACGGCAAGACCTCTGTATGGAAGGGCTTTACCTTAAAGTGGTATACGGCGCTGTTCAACGACGCTCAGATCATGGGCAGTCTTAAGAACACCCTGATCATCGCGGTGCTCGCGTCGCTTATCGCGACCGTCCTCGGTACAGCTGCGGCTATCGGTATATACAACTTCAAGGGCGGTGTGCGCACCGCTATCCAGAACGTTTCCAACATCCCGATCATCAACCCCGAGATCGTTACGGGCGTATCTCTGATGCTCCTGTTCACCTTCGCGGGCGTTATGATGGGCTTTGAGATGGGCTTCTGGACGGTTCTGCTGGCTCATATCGGCTTTTGTACTCCGTATGTCATCCTCAGCGTCACTCCGAGGCTAAGACAGATGGACTCGTCTTTGTATGAGGCGGCTCTCGATCTGGGCTGCTCACCCGCGCAGGCGTTCTTCAAGGTGGTCCTGCACGAGCTTATGCCCGGTATACTCTCGGGTCTGCTCATCAGCTTCACCTACTCGCTGGATGACTTTGTCATCACCTATTTCACCCGAGGCTCACGGTTCCAGACCCTGCCTATACAGATATACACCATGACTCACCAGCGTATAAATCCCAAGGCAAACGCCTTGTCGGCGCTGATGTTCGTGATCGTTATCGCTATCCTCATCATCTCTAACTTTGCCTCTATACGCAAGAGTAAGGAGGCGACAAGATGAAGCGTTTGATTTCATTGATGCTCGCCGTCCTCATGCTCGGCGCTTTGTTCTGCCTGAGCGCCTGCTCCGGCTCCAAAGACAGCGAAGATGACGATGACTCCGGCTTTCAGGGCGAGGTCAACGTATATAACTGGGGCGAGTACATCTCGCCCGGTGACGACGATACCCTTGATGTCGTAGATGAGTTTGAGAAGAAGTTTCATATCAAAGTCAATCTGACCAACTTTGAGACTAATGAAGAGATGTACAACGTACTGACTAACTCAAACTCTACCTATGATGTGATATTCCCGTCCGACTATATGGTCAGCCGTCTGAGAGAAGAGGGCTTGCTCGCTAAACTGGACTTCGATAATATCCCGAACTATAAGTATATCGACGAGCGTTTCAAAAATATGGATTACGATCCCGATAACGAGTACAGCGTGCCGTATTCTTGGAACTTCGTCGCTATCGGATACAATACCGATATGATCAAGGAGGGCTCAGTCACGGGCTTCAAAGACCTGTGGGATCCCAAGTATAAGGACGACGGCATACTGATGTTCAATAACTCTCGCGACGCTATGGCTATAGCGATGCAGCAGTGTGATCCGCCCATAGACCCCGGCGCTAAGAGCTTTACCCGCGAGGATATAGACAGAGCTACGGACAAGCTGATAGAGCAGAAGTCGGTGCTCAAGAAGTATGTCATGGATCAGGTGTTCGCTGAGATGGAAGGCTCGCAGAGCGGTATCTGCGCCTACTACGCCGGCGATATCTACACCATGATGGACAACAACGAGGCGCTGTCATACTGTCTGCCCGAAGAGGGCTCCAACCTCTTCAACGACGCTATGTGCATACCCGCTAACTGTAAGAACAAAGAGAATGCCGAGCTGTTCATCAACTTCATGTGCGAGCCTGAGATAGCCGCCGCGAACGCCGAGTACATCACCTACGGCACTCCCAACAAAGCCGCGGTTGAATTGATAGACGAGGATATGATGGCGTCCGAGCTCATCAATCCTCCTCAGGAGTATCTCGATAAGTGCTATACCTTCTCTAATCTCGACGATGATATCTACGCGTATATGCAAAAGCGCTTTGTAGAGGCTTGCTCTGCGAGCGCTGAGGTCAGCTCGGTTGAGAAGAAGGCGGTCAACCCCGCCGCCGTATGGGCAGTGTGTATCATCCTCGCTGTCATCATAGCGGCTACCTTGGTCATCATTGTGCTGGATATCCGCAAGGCGATCAAGAACCGCGGACGTATCAACAAGCTTTAAGCAGTAACAGATCAATAATAAAAGCCTTCCTTTCGGGAGGCTTTTGAATATATGTTCATTATGGCGGAGGTGAAACTATGAATATGATAGATTATATCGGCTGGCGAGGGGATATAACCTTTCGGGAAAAGGGTATCAACGATATAGATAACCTGATCTTCTCCGAGCTTGCTTATACGGACATGAAAAGTTTTTATAAAGCGGACGATGATTTTTTTATGACCGTAGCCGAGATATATGACGCATATACGCGAAACGGGATCGATCAGAGCAAAATGATGAACGATCCTTTGCCGGTTTTGCGTAAGGCAGCCGCCAGCGAACGCTTCAAGAACGTCAGGGTATACTGGTACAGTGACGTCACCGACGCGGATATGCATACCCAGTTTGCCGCCGTGACCTTTCTCTATCGGGAGGGCGAGGCTTATGTAGCCTTTCGAGGTACCGACAACACCGTCATCGGCTGGCGTGAATGCTTCAATATGAGCTACCTCAGCGAGACTCCCGGTCAGAACAAGGCTGTCGAATATCTCAACAAGGTCGGCGGGCTGTTTGACGGTACGCTGTATGTAGGCGGTCACAGTAAAGGCGGCAACTTTGCGGTTTACGCGTCCGCTTTCTGTAAAAATGTTATAAAAGACCGCATAGTCAGGGTGTATTCGAACGACGGTCCCGGATTCCTCAGCGAGGTCTCGGAGAGCGAGGATTATCTCAATATCGTAGACAGGATCCGCAAGATAGTGCCCGAGTCGTCTTTGGTCGGTAATCTGCTTGACGATAAGGTAAAGAATAACTATATCACCAGCAGCGCTAAGGGCTTTGTTCAGCACGACCCGTATACTTGGAACGTATACGGCACGAAGTTTGAAGCCTCCCAAAAACAGGATAACGCCAGCGTTTTTATGAAAGACACCTTGAGCCGATGGCTCTCTTCGCTCAACGATGAGAACAAAAAGATATTCGTTGACGCGGTATTCGGAACCCTTGACGAAGCGGGAGTGAAGAGCCTTTCCGAGCTGGGTGAGAACCGTTTCGCCACCATTATCACTTTGCTGAAATCAGCTTCAAAGATAGATCCCGATAATAAGTCCGATATGCAGAATACCGTCAAAATGCTCGTAAAGGCGGGCAGAGAGGTCGCTAAGACGGGCAAGAAAAACTCAAAATAATACTAAGTACCATGTCGTCCTTGACATACGCCAGTATGCCTGCGTCCTCCGCCTTGCTCTGCGAAATTTCTCGCTAACAAATTTGTTAAAGCGTTTAATGGATACTTAGTATAAAACTCCGAATAACAGAATTATTCTTTTACAGAAAAAACGTCAAATTCATTATGAACCTGACGTTTTGTTTTAGTGTTTATTATTCACTGACAGTCATATAGCTTTCGACCTTGATTCGATATCTTTGAGCTGACGGGCGTTCTCCTGATTAAGCTCGTCGCTGATAGCCATTTTCTTGATGATGTTGTGTACCGTTTTGTTGAGCTGTCCGCTCTCGCTGTAATCGGCGGGGAAGATGAAGTCCACTCTGTCGCCGAGCAGCAGCTCTTCTACCTTTTCGCGGTTGTTCTCCTGATATACCGCTATGGCGCAGCCTCCGTACGCCTTCATCATCTTCATGCACGGCACATCGCTGAGACCGTCGCCGATGTAGATCATGTTGGTGAAGGGTACGCGCTTGCTGTCGTCGGGCATCGAGCGGTTGAGGTCTACATCGTTGGATATATCCAGCACGCCCTTATTGATGCGGTACACGAACTGTGTTTTGTTTGTGTAGTTGACTGCGGTCTTAGGCCACAGAGCCGCGCCCTCGCTGTCATACAGAAACTCACAGGCGAATATCTTAGTGAACCTGTCCGCTATCCCGGAGCCTTCTATGATCTCTTTGAGTCCCGATGATATGACATAGTGCTCTATCTGCACGCCCTGAGCGGCACCGTACAGGTTTATGCGATCGAACCACTCTTTCACGCCGGGGTAGAGGTCTATGCCTCTGCCGCTTTCGATAAGTCTGTCGCGCGTCAGCGGTATGCCTTTGCGCTTGCACTCTTCTATCATGGTATACAGGTACGCCAGCACGCCGTCCATCTCGGCTTCACTGCCGAAGCTGTTTGCCCTTTGCCAAAACTGCGGCGGCTGCATATCGAGGCTCGGGATAAAGCCGTAGTCCTGCATATCCTTGGTGCACAGCGTCTTATCAAAGTCGTACATTATAGCTATAACGGGTCTTTCCATATCGGACTCCTTTGAACTGTTTATTATGATTAAGATGATTTACTTAAAATCAATGATGTAGCCGGTCATATTCTCCTTGAGACAGTAATCCACGCTGCCGTTTAGCTTGCGTTCTTCAAGAAAAGACTCATAGTACTGCGCGGAGACAGGCTGATCATCTAAAGTGTAAGCTCCGTTGTTTTCAACGGCATTATCGTTTTCGTTGTCTTTGTTGTTGCCGTTACCGTTATTCACGGAGCCGTGATGCTCTTCGGAAACGCTTTTGCCGTTAAATCTGTAGAGCGTCCAGCTTTTTGTTCCGTTTTTGACATAACCTGTTGTGAAAAGTTCACCTTTTTTTGAATACTCAATGTCACGCGCGGGAGCTGTTTTAAAGGTCTGCACGGAGCCTCCGTTGAGATAGCAGAGATAGGACGGACCCGATGAGGCGCTGTCCAGTATCAGCTCAGGGATATTGTCGTTGTTGAGATATAACAGCCTGCCCGATTGAAATGCCGTTTTTGTGTTTTTCAGGAAAGAAATGTATATATCCTTATACACCTTGGGATCGGACATATCTGGCGCCGCGGTCGCGGGCTGCGTCGGTTCGGTCGGAGCCTGAGTCGGTCTGACGTCTATGCAATCACTGCCGAGGCGGATGTAGTACCCGTCTATATCCTCAAATCTGTTTGCCTCCGTTACACGACTGTATTCGATAACTTTAGTAAAGATGGGACGGTTCCTGTAGGACGTTTTGATGATGACCTTCTTTGAGCTGTCGTCGTACTCGTATTTTTGGCTGTACTTTATTACGTCAGCCGTATATTCACAGGAGAGTACTCGATCGCTGTCGTCAAATTTGAACTTGATGCTGTCATTAGACGGGTCATCGAGGGATCTGTGTATCTGAACCGCTTCTGCGGGACGAACGAAACTTGCCTGCACATCCGAGAGCTCCGTGTCGCTCACACAAAACACTTTGATCAAAACAAAGAGGCAAACGGCGGCAGCTGCGGTCGCGATCAGAGCAGTCAGTACTATCCTCGGAGCCTTGTTATTCTTTTTCCGAGGCTCGCGAAAATGAGCTCCTCCGTGTTTGGGAGTGTTGTTTTTGTCCCTATGATAACTGTCGTCGCTCTGCCGGCGCACCTGTCGCGGATCGACCGGAGTTCCGCACTGTTCGCAGAGCCTCGCGCCTTCCTTCAGTTGTGTACCGCAGTTTGTACATTTCATATGCTGCCCCTCTTTTAAGCCGCTGAACTCACAGGCTCGTGTACCTGTATATAAATGCCCCAACCGGGAGTTATCGGCGTATGATACCGTCTATAACAAGCGCCGCCTGAGTTGTTCCGGCGGCGCTTGTATGATTATTCGTAGCTGTAAATCTCCACGCTCTCGATCATGACGTCGCTGACGGGCTTGTCGTTATAGTCGGTCTTGACCGCCGCTATATCGTTTACCACGTCCATGCCGTCATATACCTGAGCGAATACGGTGTAGCCGCCGTCGAGATAGCCGTTGTCCACCTGATTGATGTAGAACTGCGAGCCGTTTGTGCCGGGACCGCGGTTAGCCATGGCTACAGCTCCCTCGATATTATGGAGATGCTTTGAGATCTCGAGATCGAATTCTTCACCGTAGATGGATTCGCCGCCTGTACCGTTGAAGTTTGTATAGTCTCCGCCCTGTATCATGAATTTGTCGATGACTCGATGGAAGATGGTATTATTATACTTTTCCGCCTTTGCCAGAGCGATGAAGTTGTTTACCGCCAACGGAGCGGCCTCGGGGAAGAATCTGAGCGAGATATCGCCGTAGTTGGTGCGGACAGTCGCGACAGTATCTCCCTTTGAGGGCTCTCTGAGCTGATAATCCGCGTCAACAGCGTCCAGATTTGCCTTGGGTACATCGTTGATATTTGTATAACTTCCCGATAACGCCATTAAATATACCTCCTTGCCGTTGCATCCGACTAAAGCGGCTGCGATTATTATGACAGAAATGATTAATGTAAAAAGTTTTTTATGACCTGTAAAGCCATTATTTTGCATAAGGAACGATCTCTATACTTTCGACTACAACGTCCTTGACGGGCTTTCTGCTTGAGTCGACCTTCACTTTAGCTATTTCGTTGACAACATCCATGCCTTCAAACACCTGACCGAAAACCGTATAGCCGCCGTCAAGAAAGTTGTTGTTGGTATAATTGATGTAAAACTGTGAACCGATGGACTTAGGCATATTTGTTTTAGCCATAGCGACCGAGCCCTCGATATTGGAGAGATAATCGGATATCTCGATATCGTATTCTTCGCCGTACGCGGACCCGCCGCCGGTGCCGTTGAAGTTGGTATAATCTCCGCCCTGAATGACACCCATTCCGTTGTCTGTCGCAGGAGCGGTGACACGGTGGAAAATAGTGGCGTCATATCTGCCTGCCTTGGCGAGCGCCTTGAAGGAGGTCACCGCCATGGGAGCCACCTCGGGGAAGAACTTGAAAGAGATATCGCCGTAGTTGGTGTGAACAACGGCTACCTCTTCACCGTTCTCGGGAGCTTTTTTCTGATACTCGGCGTCAGCGGCGTCGAGATTCTGCTTGGGAACGTCGTTGATGCTGAGCAGCGCGTCAGTTGATTTTGGCTGATAATCAGCTGTTTCTGCTGTCTTAGCGGGCTGTGTCGCTTCTGATTTTGTTGATGATTCGGTCGTTCCTGAGCCTACTACCTTTTTGTTGCAGCCCGCCGTAACGGACGCGACCAGCAGTACGCAGAGGATGATTGTTAAAATACGTTTCATATTTTTCCTTCCCGCCGGCATATGCGCTGTTGCCGCTGTGCCGACTTTGTTTTTGCTATTTTATTCTAATATATCGGGCGGTATTTTTCAATAGTTATCTGTAAACTATCTGAAAATTCGTCATATTTAACTATGTCCGCTCATAGATTATAGCATGATAAAGCGGCTGTGTTTTGATGGTTTTACTTGACTGATAGGTTCTCAAAGCACGGTTCGCTAAAGTACAGGAGGCTGCAGATGACTTCTTTTCTGCCTGAAGGCTTAAGGATCGATACCGCCGAGAATATCTCATATCTGAGCTCATGTGAGATGATGTACAGGGCTATGGAGAGCGGGATCATATTGGAGGCTAAAGCCGCTGTTTGCGACAGAGGACACAACCTGATAGTACCTCTGCCGTGTATGAGGGGCGTCATCCCGCGTGAGGAGGGCGCGCTGGGGATAAGCGAGGGCACGGTGCGCGATATAGCTATCATTTCCCGTGTGGGTCGTACGGTGTGCTTTGTTGTCAAGGATATTTTCACCGATGACGAGGGCAGACTTACCGCTCTGCTCTCAAGAACCGAGGCTCAGCGCAGATGCCTGTCCGCTTACATATCATCCCTTGTCCCCGGCGACGTCATACCCGCGAGAGTCTCGCATATTGAGCCTTTCGGCGTGTTCTGCGACATAGGCTGCGGGGTCGTAGCGCTGATGCCGATAGATACTGTATCAGTCTCGCGTATCGAGCATCCCGATGAGAGATTTGAGGTCGGTATGGATATACACGCGGTGATCAAGTCCAAGGTAGGCTCGCGCATAACCCTCAGCCATAAGGAGCTGCTCGGCACATGGACAGAGAACGCCGCGCGCTTCAAGGTAGGGGATACCGTGACGGGAGTTATTCGCTCTGTCGAGAACTACGGCGCTTTTGTAGAGCTCACGCCTAATCTCGCGGGCTTAGCCGAGCTCAAGGATAATCTTGAGACAGGCGATACAGCCGCCGTGTTCATCAAGAGCGTCATACCCGAAAAGATGAAGATCAAGCTGATAATAATAGACAGCTTTTATGAGGAGCATAAGCCCTCTGTACCCGAATATTTCATAGATCAAGGCCATATCGACAGCTTTGTATACTCTCCCCGGGAGTGCCTTAAGACTATCCGAACGGATTTTATTTGAGTAAAATCAGGTGTTCGATTGACAATATACGGTGTTAAATGCTACAATATACACATTATATTGTACGAGGTGCCGTATGGAAACATATCAGTTCATAATACTTGCCCTGCTTGCTGTCATCGCGATAGTTGTCTCGGCAGCGGCTATAGTGATAATCCCCAAGAAGGATAAGGCGACGAGCGAGGAGCTGTCCGTGCTCAGGACAGAGCTGCTCAATTCGAACAACACCGCCGCCAAGAATACCGCCGACTCCATAGCGTCGCTGCGCTCGGAGCTTACTAACTCTACTCAGAACGCCGTCAAGAACATGGGCGACATGATAGCGACCAACCAGCAGGGCTTTTCTACCGCTCAGAGTGAAAAGCTCAGTCATTTTGAAGACAGACTCAAGACATTTTCGCTTGAAAACGAGCAGAAGCTCGAGAATATCAGACGAACCATGGAGCGCAAGCTCGATGATATCCGCGAGGATAATAACAAGCAGCTCGCCGAGATGCGCGCTACCGTTGACGAAAAGCTGCAAAAGACTCTTGAAGAGAAGATGAACCGGAGCTTCGCCTTAGTCAGCGAGCGACTCGAGCAGGTCTACAAGGGACTCGGCGAGATGCAGAACCTCGCCGTGGGCGTAGGCGACCTCAAAAAGGTGCTTTCTAACGTCAAGACTCGCGGTATAGTGGGCGAGATACAGCTCGCGGGTATCCTGGAGGAGATACTGACCCCCGATCAGTACGATACCAATGTAGCTACCAAAAAAGGCTCCCGCGATGTGGTCGAGTTCGCTGTCAAGCTCCCCGCCCGCGACGACGGCTTTATATACCTGCCTATAGACAGCAAGTTCCCCGGCGATACCTACTCAGCCCTGCGTGACGCGTATGACAGCGGATCAAAAGAAGCTGTGGACGCTGCGGCTAAGACGCTTATCAAGACTATCCGCGGCGAGGCTAAGGATATCAGAGATAAGTATATCGACCCGCCTAACACTACCGAGTTCGCGGTGATGTTCCTGCCGTTTGAGGGCTTGTACAGCGAGGTAGTCAACCGCGGTATGGTCGAGGTGTTGCAGAGGGAGTATAAGGTAAATATCGCAGGGCCTTCTACCATGGCGGCTCTGCTCAATTCGATACAGATGGGCTTCAAGACCCTCGCCGTGCAGAAGCGCTCTGCCGAGGTATGGAACCTCTTAGGCTCAGTCAAAAAGGAGTTTGAGACCTTTAACAGCGTTCTTGTCGCGACTCAGACTAAGCTCGATCAGGCTAATAAGGAGCTTGACAAGCTCGTGGGTGTGCGCACTCGCCAGATCACACGCAAGCTGAGCGCCGTCGAGAGCAACGATACTCCGGTAAGCGCCTACTTTTCGACCGTAGATGACTATACCGAGGGCGAAGACTGATCTTGATAAGTTCTTTAAATATATCCTGATCAAATCCCTCGTGCCGATACTTTTGGTATTGACATGGGGGATCATTTGTGGTTTATTATATCTTGAATAGGTGTTGTGAGTTTTGACCGCAGCCAAGGGGAGATCGATATGGGCTTTTTCACGGACGTAGACAATTATCTGTTCCGACAGGGGACGAGCTATGAGGTATATAAGAAGATGGGCGCGCATATCGTCACCGAAAATGACGTAAAAGGCACTCGCTTTGTGCTGTGGGCGCCTAACGCGCAGGCAGTAAGCGTGGTATGCGAGACAGAAGAGCCCGACCGAGAGATACCTATGGAGCGCTCTGCGGACGGTATCTGGGAGGTCTTTATACCTCAGATCAAGAGCGGAGACGTCTATCGCTACGCGATAACAGGCGCTGACGGAGTCAAGAGATACAAGAGCGACCCGTACTCATTCAGATATCAGCTCAGACCCGATAACGGCTCTGTTGTATGTTCTCTGCGCGGATATAAGTGGAACGACTCCGATTATATGGCGGATGTCGATAACACCGCGGTCATAGACAGACCGATGGCGATATACGAGGTGCATCTCGGCTCATGGAAAAAGGAGTATAAGGACGAGGACGATCCCGACGGCTTCATGAACTATCGTGAGCTGGGAGATCAGCTTGCCGACTATGTTTCGTATATGGGATATACTCATGTTGAGCTTATGGGCATTTGTGAGTATCCTTTCGATCCATCGTGGGGATATCAGGTCACCGGCTATTTTGCTCCGACCTCGCGCTACGGCGCGCCTAATGATCTCAGATATATGATAGATACACTGCATCAGCGGGGGATAGGAGTCATCCTCGACTGGGTGCCGGCGCATTTTCCCAAGGATGATTTCGCGCTGGGACGCTTTGACGGCACTCCGCTTTATGAGTCTGCCGATCCACTCAGAGCCGAGTTCCCGATCTGGGGCACATACGCCTTTGATCACGGTAAGCCCGAGGTGCGTTCGTTCCTGATCTCAAGTGCGTTTTACTGGATAAATGAGTTTCATATCGACGCCCTGCGCGTTGACGCCGTAGCGGCGATGCAGTACGCGGATTTCAGCCGCTCCGAGTGGCGTCCGAACATCCACGGCGGTCATATCAATCTCGAGAGCACTGATTTCTTAAAGCAGATAAACAGTGAGCTTACCCAGCGCACAAAGGGATATCTCATGGCTGAGGACTCTTCTATAGAGCGCGGTATCACCAACGACGTGCATATCGGCGGACTCGGCTTCACCCTTAAGTGGAACATGGGCTGGATGTATGATACCTTAAAATATCTGTCGTATGACTTTCATGAGCGCCGTTATCATCACGGCGAGCTGACGCATATCCCCGATTACGCGTTTTCGGAGAACTTCATCCTCGTACTTTCGCATGATGAGGTGAATGTCGGCAAAGGTTCGATAACAGACAGGCTTTTCGGCAGTTATGAAGATAAGCTCGCTTCGGTAAAGGCTCTGTATGCCTTCCAGTTCACCTTCCCGGGCAAAAAACTGTTGTTCATGGGGCTGGACTTCGCGCAGGATTCCGAGTGGGACTTCGGAAAGTCGCTTGACCGGCGTCTTATCGACGATCCCGGGCACAGGGATGTTATGCTGACCGTCAGACGCTTGCTCTCTGTATACAAAGAGACCCCGACCCTTTACAGCGACTCTAAGGACAGCGCTACCTTTGAGTGGGTGACCAAGGACTTTGCGGATGCCAACGTCATCGGCTATATTCGTAAAAATCCTTGGAACTACAGCGGCGCCGTTCTGGTGATATGCAATTTCTCACCGTGGCACCACGGCGGCTACTCCTGCGGAGTACCGGTAGACGGCGAGTATACAAGGATATTCAGTACATATGATTTCATACCCGGACAGGGCGGGCCCGAAGAGCTGGGAGGTTATCCCGTTATGCGTTGCGAATATTCGTGGTGCGACGGCAAGCCGTACCGTCTCAGCTACGGACTCAGACCTTTCGAGTCGGTTATCATCAAGCTGCCGTTATAAAGCTGTATTTTAAAACAGTTTTTCTAAAAGCTAAGAGGAGGTATAATATGCCAAAAAAATCCATCAGAGAGATGAGTAAGCTCGAAAAGCAGCATTACTCTCTCGCTTCCAAAACCTTCAGAAGCACGATCATAGGCGCTATCGTTTTGGGCGTTGCCGCCTTGATCATCGGTCTCGGAGCCTATACCTACGCGTTGGTACATCAGTATATCACAGAGGCGTACAATATCTCAAAAAGCGCCTGCGAGATACTGAAGGATAACGATAATGTTGAAAAGCTTACTAATAGCATAATGGCTGACTTCCGCGCGATGACAGACGCCGAGAGAGAGCAGGTATACACTCCGGAATACCGTGAACGCTTCTCACACTATACAAAACGTGAGGATTTTAAGGAGATACATAAGGTGCTTGAAAGTTTGGGGAACGCTGTAGATATCGAAGACATCTATCTGGCAACGTACGATCCCGAGCATAGCGCGCTGATATATATGGTCGATCTGGACGAAGATCCCGAAACCTGTGTAATGCCGCTGGATTGGGATCTCTTAGGCGAAAGAGAGAGAGATAAGTTACTTAGCTTTACCGGCGAGAAAGAAGATTACATCATAGAGAATGTTAAGAAATACGGTTGGTTGTGCAGCAGCGGCGCTCCGATAAAGAATGATAAGGGAGAGGTCGTAGCATATGTCCTTTCTGAAATATATCTCAAGAATGTCGCCAACGGTATGAAGACGTTTTCGCTCATATTCTTCATATCAATGATAATTCTCGTAAATATAGTAGCGATCATAATGACAAGGCGTATGAAGAAGACTCTGGTCAATCCCATCAACGAGATCGCTCAGGCAGCGGAGAGCTATGTAGAGGATCGCCGAAAAGGCAATAAGGATGCCGATCATTTCTCCAGATTGAATATCCGGACAGGCGACGAGGTAGAGAATCTGAGTCTTGTAATGGCGGATATGGAACGAGATATTAAGGATTTTGAGGAAAATCTGACTAAGATCACGGCAGAAAAACAGCGTATCAGTACCGAGCTGTCTGTCGCGACAAGGATACAGGCTAACATGCTGCCGAGTATCTATCCCGCTTTTCCGGAAAAAACCGAATTCGACATCTATGCTTCTATGGATCCCGCTAAGGAGGTCGGCGGCGACTTCTACGATTTCTTCCTGATCGACAGCGATCATCTGTGTATGGTCATAGCGGATGTCTCCGGTAAGGGCGTGCCCGCGGCGCTGTTTATGATGGCGTCGAGGATCATTCTTGCCAATAACGCGAAGATGGGCAAATCTCCGTCGCAGATCCTGACCGATACCAACGCGGCTATTTGCTCGAACAACCGTGAGGATATGTTCGTTACCGTATGGCTCGGTATACTTGATCTGTCTACCGGTAAGCTGGTAGCTTCAAACGCGGGACATGAATACCCCGCGCTCATGCAGGCGGACGGCAAGTTTGAGCTGTATAAAGATAAACACGGATTTGTTATCGGCGGCATGGACGGCGTCAGATACAAGGAGTACGAGATGCAGCTCAAGCCCGGCGCTAAGCTGTTCCTGTATACCGACGGCGTACCCGAGGCGACCGACGCCAACGACGAGCTCTTCGGCACCGATCGTATGCTTGAGGCGCTGAACTCCGATCTCGGCGCTAAGCCCGAGGATATATTGAAAAATGTTCGCGCCGCTGTTGACGGCTTTGTCAAAGACGCTGAGCAGTTCGATGATCTGACGATGTTGTGCATAGATTATAAAGGTCCCGAAGTATAAATAAGAGAATCCTTCCTATAAGGTAAAAAAGATTTATATGCCCTCCCAGTTTGTTGCTACGCAACAACGGGAGATGGCTATGCGAAATGCGCGCAAAGCGCGATTTCTTGTTAGCGATGGAGTATGTCTGTCATACCGCAGCATTGTTCAATATACAGAGCTTAGTTTTAACGCTTTAGCCTGCCAAATCTGAATATGTCCCAAAATCAGCTTTTTTGGACAATATAACCGAGCGGTAAAGTGAGGATTGAAAAAACTTCAAAAAAAGCATAAAATAATTAAAAATTTGATGGCTTTTTTAATGACAAAACGCTTTTTATATGTTATAATTCATTATGAATAATACTATGCAAATACTCATTCGGAAGGAAAGTGAAAATGACTCAGGAAAAGTATCAATTGCCGTCCGCAGCGAAACCGTGGCTTAGTTACTACTCTTCTGAAACGGTAAATGTAGAATTGCCCGAGAAGACCGTATACGAGTTTATGGCAGATAACAACCGCGACTACCCCGAGGAGATCGCCGTAAACTATCTCGGACGAGAGATCAGCTATCAGGCGCTGTTTGCCTATATCGACAGTACGGCTGAGGCGTTTGCCCACGCAGGCGTCAAGGCGGGCGATATCGTCACGATAGCGTTGCCCACCGTACCCGAGGCTCTGTACTCGGTTTACGCGCTCAACAAGATCGGCGCCGTATCAAACATGATACATCCTCTCGCGGGTACTTCTGAGCTGCTGTTTTATCTCAACGAAGTCGGCAGCGAGGTAGCGGTGCTTTTCGACAAGACCTATTTGCTGCTGCGCGATCAACTCGCTCAGACTAAGGTCAGACAGGTAATCGTTGTGACTATCGCGGATTCTCTGCCTATACTCAAGGCGAGAGTCGAGCCTGTACAGCTGCCGGATGACGGTTCGGTCATCACATGGAAGACATTTATCGAAGCGGGTAAGGATACACCTCTGCCCGATGTCAAGAAGGATCCTTTTGGCACCGCCGTTATCTCACATACGGGCGGTACTACCGGAAATCCCAAGGGCGTTATGAACTCCGATGTCAGCATCAATGCCGTTATCGTGCAGATCGCGAGCGCTACCGGCGTATACAGAGGTATGAGTCATCTGGTCGTTCTGCCGCCGTTCATCAATTACAGTCTGGTCAACGCCATGCTGGAGCCGATCTCGCTGGGTATCACCTGTATCATGGTCCCCAAGTACGAGCCGACCCAGTTTTATGAGTACATAAAAAAGTACAGACCAACCAATATCACATCCATACCGCCCTACTGGGAGGCTATGCTTGCGGTACCTAAAGAAAAGCCCGATCTCTCCTGTATCAAGATCGCTGTTTACGGCGGAGAGGCTATGGCTCCTCAAAACGAGGCTGCCGTCAACAAGCTCCTCAAAGACTTCGGCTCTAAGTGTAAGCTGACTAAGGGCTTAGGCATGACGGAGCTCGTGTGCGCTTCTACCCTCACTACTCTTGACGCCGAGATGGACGACAGCGTAGGTATCCCCTTACCTAAAGTCGGCTGTATGATAGCCGATATAGATACCGACGCCGAGCTCGGATACAACAAAGAGGGCGAGATTTGCTTCTCCGGTCCCACTCTGATGATCGGTTACTATAACAACCGAGAGGCTACCGACGATATCATCCGCGTACACGGCGACGGACAGCGCTGGCTGCATACGGGCGATCTGGGATATATCGACAAAAACGGTATCCTGCGTATCACAGGCAGGATCAAGCGTATCATCATGACCAGGGGCAAGGACGGCAGTCCTACCAAGCTGTTCCCGATCCGTATAGAGAACGCGATCAATTCATTTGAGAGTGTCCGCCTGAGCTGTGTTATCGGCATCCCCGATGAAGAACGTATCAATTATCCTCTGGCTGTCGTCGAGCTCGCTGACGGCGCGGAGCCGTCCGATGAGCTGGCTGAGCGGATATTGAAGCACTGTTCGACACAGCTGCCCGAGTATTCTGTCCCCGAGAGGATCAGATTTACCGCGGCGTTACCGCGTACACCGCGCGGCAAAGTAGATTATCGCGCGCTTGAAAAGCAGATTTTAGGCGCTGAATAATACAAAAATAATTAGCAAAGGAGAATGCACATGAAGCTAAGAAAAATTGTTTCTCTCGTGCTCGCGGTCATTATGATCGGCAGCTGCACGCTGACGGCTTTTGCCGCTGACACGCCCGAGAAGCAAACATTCAACTATGTAGCGCTCGGTGACAGCATCGCTGCCGGTTTCGGTTTGACCGATCCCGACTCCAAGGTCACAGTCGAGTGGATCTCGAAAGATCCGGCGCTGATACTCAACGAGGATCTGCTCGCGAATCCCGTCGCTAAAGCGTATCCCGCTCTCTTCGGCGCTCAGCTCAAGGAGTTCGGCGCGGAACGCGATGTGGATGTCAAGACATCTAACCTCTCTATGAGCGCTTACCGTGCGAGCGACGTCGCCAAGGTGCTTACGACCGAGGGCTATGTCAGCGATTTCGGCGCTTTCGCGATGGACTATTATCTGCACTTGGATGCCTCGGGTCTCTCTAAGTATCACGACCTGACTGTCGACGCCGTTAAGGACGCCGATATGGTGACTGTCAATCTCGGCGGCAACGACATCCTTATCAACATGATGTATGACATGTATCAGAAGAACAACCCCGTACTCAACTCGGTATCTCTGGTTCTGTTTATGTCATTGGTCGGCGCTGATATGAACGAGGCTATGGATCTCGCGGCCAAAGAGCTCGAGAAGAGCGACCGTGAGATCACTGTCGAGGATATCAGTGAAGCGGCAAAGATCCTCGGCAGCTTCAGGGATTCTGCCGATAGATATACTGTCGGCGCGATCGACAGCGTACGCGACGTCGTAAACAACGTCAAAGCCATCAACCCCGATACCGATATCGCCGTTGTAAATATGTACAGCCCCTTCGGCAACTCTCTTGAGTATAACGGTCAGGTGCTTGATATGAGCACCGTGCTGACAAACATCTTCAAGAAAGCCGTACTCAAGGCTACCGGTATGGATGTTCCCGCGGGCGACGTTGAGATCGCCGCTACCGGCGAGGCTGAGGATAAGATCGACGATCTTATGGACAACGCCGACGAGCTGGATAAGATGATAGCTGATGATATCAAGGCTAACGATAAGAGCGAGCGTCTCCGCGCGCTTCTCGGTATCATCGTTTCAGAGATATCTTATCCTGTACAGTACCTCACGATCGGCAAGGTTGTCGACGCGAGAGTCAAGCAGCTCAACGAGGGTCTGAGCGGCGTAGCAGCCGATACAGGCAGCAAATATGTCGATATCTCCGGTATCAGAAACGAGAACAACCTCGATCCTCACCCCACAGCAGAGGGACATCAGGAGATAGCCGATATACTCACCGCTACTCTGGCTGAGTCTGTATTCCCCGGTTGTTTTGACAAGACTCTCGAGATGACCGAGGGCGACGTCATAGCCGACTTCGCCGAGGCGGGCGCTGTCTGCGAGTCTTCCGATCCGAGCGTCGCTTGGGTAGACGATAAGGGCGCTCTCAACGCCATGAAGCCCGGTACCGCGCTCATCAAAAACGGCAACTATAAGTATTCGGTGACCGTAGGCGATTACAGCGACGGCTCCAACGTAGTCGGCAGCCTTAAGCTCCTGGCTCGCTATAACGACTCTATGCAATTCTATGACGGTCACGTTTACCTGCTGTTCACCTCATATCAGGACGGAGTAACTATCAACGTCCCCGATCTGTACGCGGGTTATGAGATCGACAGCTTCTATTATGACGATATCAGAGAGGATATCGCTAACGGCTCCAACCATACTGATAAGGACGCCGACAAGTATTTCAAACTCAATAAAAACATGAAGTCCGTTACACTCAACCGCGGTGAGATCGTCACCATCGGTATGTATCGCGACTTTGATCTCACCGTTCCTCAGGCGGCTCTCGGCTCTATCGAGAACAGCACTGTCTGGTCTGAGCTTACAGCGACCGCTAAAGCCGCTGTTGTCGAGGCTGTCTTCGGCTTCCTTGAAAAAGGCTCAGCCGATACACAAGAGTTCGTTGACCGCATCAAGGCTATATGCGCTGAAGCCGGCGTTGACTACACTAAGCTCCTTGACGGCGTTGTAGACGGCGGCGTTTGCTTCAACCGTGAGCTGTACAACCAGAAGCTCGAGTGGGATCAGTACGAGAACGTCACCTATGAGATGGATATAACCGAGAAGCAGCTCAACACCATGGCTATGTATCTCGGCGGCAATCTCAATAAGTTCTCTATCTTCAAGAACAGCTGCGCTACAGTCGCTCTGCGCGCGTGGAACGCCGCGGTAGGCACCAGAAACGGCGAGGATACATCATACAAGCTCACCTCCGAGTCCGACGGTATCTTCAAGATCATCGACGCTCCCAAGGGCGTTCGCGACAATATCGTAAAGAGGCTTCCCGGCTATTATCTCAACAACGCTCAGGGCGTAGCAGAGCCGGGCGCGGGCTTTGAGGATGAGACAGGCTCGGTATATGTCAGCGCTCCCGAGAGTGTTGAGCCCGTTAACTATATCTATAAAGACGACAACATTCGTATTCTCGACTATATGACCTCGCTCACCGCTCTCGTAAACGCGGCGAAGGCAGGTCAGGGAGTATACTATAACAAGGATTCTCAGGATATCACTGTTGACATCAAGGATGCAGACGGTGTTATCGAAGGCATCGACTTTGAGATAAACGGCAAGACCGTTACTCTGAACGGCGACAATATGCCCGAGGGCGGCGTCTGGTTCGCCGTTGACGTCGACGCTCCCGCAGAGGGTGAGACCTACTATGTCACCGACGCTGACGGCAAGGCTCTCGCAAGTGAGTATAACTCCGAAGACGGTGAAATCAACTTCTTTGCCAAGACTCTGCCGCAGAGCTATCGCATCATATCATCAGACACAACCAAGAATATTCTGGTTGTTGATAATGATGTACCCGCCGACGCCGGTATCGACGCGGAGATTTATTACTACAAAGACGGCAAAAAGACAGTTATAGACAACAGCGCTGAGTTAACAAGCGGTACAAAGGTCTATGTAAAGCCTGTTATCGCCGATGATGAGAAGACCTATATAATCGACAGCATCGTATTGGATTCTACCCTGATCTTCGATGATGACCACTATGACGCTGAAGAGGACGCTTATTTCGGTATCATGCCTTCAAACTTCTCTGTTCTTTCGTTCGGCGTAGTTAAAGTGGATCTGGTACATGTCGACGGTATGCTTTATCAGATCTTTGTCGGCGACACTCTCAACGTAGACGACGTTGTTCACCTTCAGCTTGAAGGCGAAGAGGGCTATATCCTCGACTGCGTTGATTGGGATATCCGCGAAAATGAAAACGACGCTGTTTCGGTTGACGGAAATATCCTGAAGGCTGAGCATGAGGGCGGTGTTTTCGCTCTTGCTACCGTTAAGGGCAACAAGAATATCTCTGCTTTGATCCTTATCGAAGTATTCGAGAGCAGAGACGACGTCGCTGCCGTTACCTATGACGAAAGCCTTACAAAGAACTTCCGTATCGAAAGGGTCGTCGGAGATAATGAGGTTATCATTCCTTACTCCGGCTATATGATAAAGAAGGGCGAACAGATCTCCGTAGTTCCCTTTACTACCGAGAAGAAGGCTGTTCTGTATATCATTTGCAACGGCGACGCTCTCGACGCAGGTAAGACATACACTGTCAACGAGGATACAAGGGTGATCGCAGGCTTGGCCGACGCGGAGATAGTCGGTATGCCCGAAGAGATCACTCTCACCGAGAAGGGCGAGACCTATGCTCTCGACGCTGCCGTAAGCTACAAGGGTCTGCTCAAGTACATTCCTCCTTATGATAAGACTGTAACATACGCGTCTTCATCTCCGCTCGTTTCTGTTGACGAGAACGGTGTTATTACCGTAGCAGGCGATATCCCCGCAGAGGGCGCCCGCGTATGCGTTACCGCTACTGCAGGTTCTTCCTGCGGTTCGATAGTTGCTTCGACTATGGTCACTCTCGGCAACTATCAGGGCGACAGGATCGTAGGTAAGCTGACTATTCACGCGCGTCCCATTTACGAGGGTGAGCTTGTCGCTCACAGCGCTGTTTCGTTCACTGCCTATGAGGACATGGACCTTGACGTCAGCTACTATGAGTACTATAAGCCCAACGATAAGTATAACGACCTGATGCGTGATTACGCTGATCATCCCGAGAAGTACAGCAGCGATCCCGCTCTTTGCTCAGATGATTTGGATATCAAGGATCGTGAGTCATACTTTGATGTGATCGCTCACGGTGTGAATTCCGAGCCGTCTACCGTATCGCTCAAGAGCGGCGAAGGCTTTACGGTTTCAAACTACAGCTTTGACGGTACTCATTTAGACCTGGTGCTGAGAGCTGTTGAGAACGGCGATATTTATTCAAGCCCTGCCGCTCAGGCGCTGGTATATCAGATGTATCAGTACAAAAACGGCGCCGATGTCGATACCGATATGGCGTTCAACGGATTGGTCGGTACCTTCGCTCAGATCTTCAAGGATACCTATGAGACAGGCGATAATCCCGCTAACGGTCCTTCGGTAGGCGGCATTTGTATCAACCGCGAGCTGTACAACCAGTTCCGCCGCAACGATTCGCAGATGCCCAACAATTATTACTCTGTAGATATCACAGCCGATGAGCTCGAGCTGATGAAGGCATATCTCGCAAATCCCGATAACAACTACTATTCGATCTTCACTATGAACTGCGGCACCGGAGCAGTCAAGGTATGGAACTCTACTCTCTCCGATAAGCCCGAGCTCCATATCAGCGGCAGCTACACAGGCTTTGCGGCTGAGCCCGAGTCTATCCACTTCCAGATCGGTGATCTGACCGCTAAGGATAAGGTCTTCAAGTATGACGGCGAAGGCGGAAAGGACTTCTATCCCAGAACCCTCGCTCACAAGCTCAACTACAATGAACTGATCGATGCTATCGACGCTCTCGGCGAGCCCGAGGTTACCGACGAGTACGAGGCTCAGCTCAAGGAGCTGCGTCAGACTTATGAAGAGCTTACAGACACAGAAAAGAGCTTTGTAACAAACATCGACAAGCTTACAGAAGCCGAGGAGAAATTCGACGAACTCAAGTACGGTCCTCTGATCGCCGCGTTCGAGGAGTACAAGGCCGAGCAGATTGCCGCTGTTGATGAGATGATGGAGGAAGATGACAGCGTTATCAGCAAGTCCTTAGCATCTCTCGCTAAGCTGGCAATAAACATTGCCGAGTATGACAAGAGCAAGACTCCCGAAGAGAACAATGCTGCCGTTGACGCTATCGTCGACGCGTTCAAGGATTCTCTCGAAAAACAGCGTGAGCTTGAGAAGAATTTTGCTGAGTTCGAGGATTATAAGGCAACTCAGACAGCTGCCGCGGACGATCTGCTCAACGAGGATGACAGCGCCGCGTGCAAGGCGCTTGCCGCTGTTGCCAAGGCCGCTATCCGCACAACAGTCTATGATCCCGATAAGACTCCCGAGGAGAACAAGGCTGTCGTAGACGCTATTGTATCCACTCTGGCTGATGATCTTGAGCAGATGCGTGAGCTCGAGAAGAATGTCGCTGAGTTCGAGGATTATAAGGAATCTCAGATCGACGCTGCAGACGACCTCCTCAACGAGGACGACAGCGCTGCGTGCAAGATCCTTGCCGCTGTTGCCAAGGGCGCTATCCGCGCAACAATCTATGATCCCGATAAGACTCCCGAAGAGAACAAGGCTGACATAGACGATATCGTAGCTACACTGGCCGACGTTCTCGAGCAGCAGCGTGAGGATGAGAAGAATGTTGCTGAATTTGAGGACTATAAGGCGACTCAGGTCGCGGCTATAGACGATCTCCTCAATGAGGATGACAGCGCTGCATGCAAGATCCTTGCCGCTGTCGCCAAGGGCGCTATCCTCGCTTCGGATTATGATTTCGACAAGACTCCCGAAGAGAACAAGGCTGCCGTAGACGCAGTTGTAGCGACTCTCGCCGACGCTCTCGAGCAGCAGCGTGAGAACGAGAAGAACGCGGCTGAATTTGATGCTTACAAGGTGGATCGGTTGAAGGCTGCCGATGAGCTGCTTAACGAGGATGACAGCATCATCGCCAAGGCTCTCGTCGGAGTAGCTAAGGCTGCTATCAGAGCGACTGTTTATGATCTTGACAAGACTCCCGAAGAGAACAAGGCTGTCGTAGACGCTATCCTTGACAACCTTGCCAAGGCTCTCGATGAAGAGCGTTACCTCGAGCATCCGCTGCTCGGTGATGTTGATCACAACCGCTCGGTCGAGGTCAACGACGCAACCTTTATCCAGAGAGATCTGGCGAGCGTGGAGCTTCCGTTCATTCTCGATGACAGAGCTGCTGACGTTGATAAGGATGGTTTCATCTCTATCGTAGACGCAAGCTACATCCAGCGCTGGCTCATCAAGGCTGACACTGTTGAAGGCATAGGCGAACCCATCTAAACGATAATAATAAAGCACAAAAATGCCGGGTGGTTTATCCACCCGGCGCAGTCTGTAGAAAAAGCCATGTTTCGGCGGAGGTTGAAACATGGCTTTAATTTTTGCATTAGGATTCCTAAAAAATGTAAGCAATAATTTGAGATAGGA